>CAZJLZ010000313.1:0-3016 GCA_964546775.1 uncultured Cryomorphaceae bacterium
TAATTGGTATTGATTTCAGCAAGATTCGTTTGCAACAGATTGTCGTCGAGTTCCATGATTACCTGTCCTGCCGAAACATGATCACCGTCCTGCACCCGAATGGATTGCACATTTCCGGGACTTTCGGCGACCAGGAGTGCGTTGCGGTTTACATCTACATTTCCGTATACCTCAAAATAATGTTTGAATGTATCGACTTTGGCCGGCAGAACCGTCACCAAAGTTTTGCGTTTGGTGGTATCGAGCAAAGCAATTTCTTTCTCGAGCTCCGTGATTTCCTTTCCGAGTTCATCGTATTGCGTACGCAACTCGTCCCGCTTTTCAATCAGTTGTCCAAGGTCGGTCTGTGGCGTAGAACTTCCACAAGCAGTGAACAGTGCGATTAGAAATGGATAAAGAATTTTTTTCATGAGATCAGTATGGTGTAAGTTTGGTTTATTGAATATCTAATGCTTTTTCAAGTGCTGCCTTTGTGCGAATCACCTCGTAGGCAGATTGCAAATAATTGCTTTGGGCATTGAGCATCTGCGTTTCGGCTTGTTGAATTTCAAAGCTGGTGGAAATTCCCTCTTCGTATTTTTTTCTGGTGACGGAATTGATTTTTTCCGCGAGCGCCATATTTTCTTTTTCCGTTTGATACACGTCCAGTGCGGTTGCGTAATTGGCTTTCTGGGTGATGACTTCCAGTTCTACGCTTTCCCGAATCTGATCCAACTGTCGCTTTGCGCGTTCCACATCGATCTGAGCTTGTTGAACTTTGTTGTGGCGCATGAAACCCGAAAAAATCGGAACCTGCAATCGCAATCCCCAAAAGGTATTGGGGTACCATTGGCTGTTGTCTCCGAAAAAGTTGAGATCGTCGCGAAAGGCCTGTTGTTGTGTGGTGAAGTTGGCGTTCAATTTCGGAACTCCGCCCATGCGCTCTACTCGTACATTCAGATTGCGCAATTCCAGATTGGTTTCAGAAGTCAATACATCGGTGTGACCATCAATATTGACATTGGATTGCAACATTTCCGGCATTGTCCCGGCCTGAGCCAGTTCGTCGAGGTCAGAAGTCAGAACCAGCTCCTGAGCCACCGGCATTCCCATCTGAAATTTCAATAGGTTATGGGTGATCATCACATTTCGCTCGGCTTGTTTGCGATTGTTCTCCAGTGACGCCAATTGCAATTTCAGTTGATCGACATCCAGCTCTTCGCGGAAGCCGTTTTCGAATAATTTTTCGGTTTCACCAAAAAGACCTTCGAGACTCTCGTAGTTTTCGTTCAGAATCTGGTGTGACTCAATGGAAAGAATGGCCAATCCATACGCTTCAGTGATGGATTTCCGCAATTCATTTTCAGATTGTTGTTCGGCGTGCTGATTCAGGCGAATGAATGTTTTTGCCGCCTTAAGTCCAATGAAATAAGTTCCGTCAAAAACCATTTGAGATGCAGCGAGCGTGGCAGTCGTGTTGTATTTTGTACCAAACTGAACGCCGATCATTTGATCATCCGGAGCATTTTGATCGAAAGCATTGGCTGGTATCACAGTCGTTGGCAACTCCAGGTAATTTGTAAATGAAACATCTCCATTGATCTGGGGAAGCCCAATGGCCGTTAATTCTTTGTTTCGACGACTGGCGGCCCGAACGTCCATATCCGCATAATCCATTTGATAGGAATTTTCAATGGCATAGGCTACTGCTTCCTCCAGCGACATGCTCGCCGTTTGGGACGCTTGTTGACCCCGAGCAGAGAAAATGCCCAGGCCAATCGCAATTAGGGCAAAAAATGTTTTCATTGAGGACTTGGATTTCATTTATTGGCTTTCTGTTTTTTGACTTTTTCAATCAGGTATTTCAATCCTTTTTCGCTGGCAATTCCGCGAATGTGGTAACGAAAAAACTCCAGATACACTTCCTGAAAATTGAATTGTTGCGGCGGAAAAACCACCCCATCGAACAACACATCCATTTTTGCAATGTAAATTCGCGCTATCACGTCGCAATTGAGATCCTCCCGGTACAAACCATCTTCTTTTCCCTTGGTAAGGTTGCCGAACACGCATTTGTACACATGATCCTGTCGCAGCTTCGTGGCTACACACCATGCTTCGGGATGATATTTTTCGAGATCATAATGAACAGAAGGATGCACCTGACTGAGGATTTCGCTCACCACCTTGCTGATTTCGAAAATCTCATCGATGGCGTTCAGTCCACTGTCACAAATTTTTTGAATGGAAGCCCGTTCTTCAATACTCTGCGTTTCTACCGCACGCCTTACGAGATCGTTTTTATCGGAAACGTATTTGTAAATCGTCTTTTTCGACACACCGAGCTGACGCGCAATGTCATCCATGGTCAGGCTTTTGATGCCGTAACGCATAAAAAGACGCATAACCTGCTCTATCAATTGTTGTTCTGCATTCACGACCGCAAAAATAATTAATGGAAACTAAGGAAACAATAATTACAGTAAAATGTTTCCAAAGTTTTTGGTGATCGGTCAAAAAAATAAATGAATGGGAGATCGGAGGGATGAATGATCTGTATTTGAAATGGAATGTGGAACACACACAAAAAGTTCGTTTTTTTGCACTTAAATAAAAAGCAGTTATGGCGCATCAGTGGATCAAGCAGATTTTGGAAGAAGGAAACGTTGGCAGGGACGTGGTCGTGAAAGGTTGGGTAAAATCGTTTCGCAACAACCAGTTCATTGCCATCAACGATGGATCTACGATGAGCAACATCCAGGCCGTGGTGGATCTGAACAACACCAGCGAAGAACTGCGTAGAAGAATTACTGTTGGATCGGCGGTTGAAGTTCACGGACAGTTGGTGGAATCGCTCGGAAAAGGGCAATCAGTAGAAGTAAAAGCCAAAGCAGTCAAAATTTTGGGTGACTCCGACCCTGAAGAATTTCCGATTCAACCGAAAAAACACAGTCTCGAATTCCTGCGGGAAAAAGCGCATCTGCGTTTCCGTACCAATACGTTTGCTGCTGTCTTCCGAATCCGGCATTCATTGCAG
>CAZJLZ010000314.1:0-8263 GCA_964546775.1 uncultured Cryomorphaceae bacterium
TTCAAAAATTTCCAGACCTTCTCCTAAAGTGCTTAACCTTTTTGCCTACACAGGAGCCGCTTCTGTAATATCACGTGCTTGCGGAGCGGAAGTATATCATGTGGATTCCTCGAGGCCGGTATTGAACTGGGCGCGGCAAAATATGGAGATCAACAACCTGAACGATATCCATTGGGTTTATGAAGATGCTTTGAAGTTTGTAATACGCGAAGCAAAAAGAGGACATCGATATCATGGTATAATCCTGGATCCCCCACCAGCTGGCAAAGGCCCGAAAGGTGAGCGTTGGTCTTTGAACACTCAAATCGATGAGTTGCTCATCCGTTGTGCTGAAATTCTGGAACCTAAAAATGCATTTCTGGTCATGAGTATTTATGCAATTGACTGGCCTCATGAAACAATGAAAGGACGATTGGCGAGCTTCATTTCTGCCAGAAAGTACGCTTCAGGAGATTGTCTATTACCGGGTGTTGATCAGCAACATGACCTCAGACTTGGGTCGTTCATTAGGCTGTGGCGATAGGCTAAAACCAGCTGCTCGTCGAAAAATTGTAATGTGTGACCTTTTTTTCAGAAAATTTGGCACTTTTGCTGACGCACCAAACTTGCAACTAAATTTAATTCCATGAAAAGACTCAACCTATTATTGGCCGGATTTTGTCTGGCATTCATTATTCCTATTCAGGCGCAGATCAGCCAGGGGGGGAAACCAATGGCCCAGGCCAGGGCACTGTCATTGGAAAATGTACCTGTGGCTCAATTATCAACTTTCGATTTAGAGAGTGTATTGCTCGAAGATGATGAAGATGAAAAAGCAGGTAATTATCCTAAAATCGGCCGTATTCGCTCTGTGGATGTTACTCCACAGGAATTCGGCGAATGGACAGAACTGGATGAAGGCGGCCGGTTATGGCGTGCGGGCGTAAAGTCACGTGACGCCCTCGGACTTTCTGTCCAATTCGAAGATTTCAGCCTACCTCAGGGCGCAAAATTGTTTATATACTCTGCCGACTACAAACATGTAATTGGGAGTTTCACCTCATTCAATAACCACGAATCAGGTATTTTCAGCACACAATTGATTCCTGCTGATGAAGTGATCATCGAATATTTTGAGCCGGAAGGGGTTCAAGTTCAGCCGTTCCGGATTTCAGGCATTTTACATGCCTATCGAATGGTTCCCGGGGCAGAATCGATAAGTCGTGAATTCGGAGATTCGGACCCATGTCAGGTGAATATCAATTGTTCTGAGGGCAACAACTGGCAGGATGAGAAACGCGGTGTAGCGCGGATTTTGGTATTCGAAGGTGCCAGCGCAGGTTGGTGTACGGGGTCACTTGTAAACAATACTGCAGAAGACTGTACTCCTTATTTTCTGACTGCATTGCATTGTGGATTGAATTCGTCTGTGGCGAATATGAATCAGTGGATTTTTTATTTTAATTATGAGTCCTCTGGTTGTACAGACGGATCAGAAGGTGCGGTTCCAAACAATACAATGACTGGCTGCGCCCGCATTGCTGACAGCGGTGATGGTGGAGGAGACAGCGGATCGGATTACATGCTCGTGGAAATCAACAATGATGTTCCCCAATCCTACGATCCATATTTCAATGGATGGAGACGAAACAACGTAACCAGTTCTAGCGGCGCAAGTATTCATCACCCCGCAGGCGATATCAAAAAGATATCTACTTACACCTCGAGCTTGTCATCTATTTCCTGGGGTGGAATCGCTACCGGTTCGCATTGGTTGGTTCAATGGAGTTCTTCCTCGAACGGTCATGGTGTCACCGAAGGCGGTTCTTCAGGATCCCCTATTTTTGATGCCCAGGGTTTGATCATTGGCACTTTAACCGGCGGAAGTTCGTTCTGCGATGAAACAAGCAATCCCGATTTATACGGAAAAATGTCCTACCATTGGGCTTCAAATCCCGGCGATGATCTGAGTGATTTTCTGGATCCTATCGCAAGTAATGCTACTTCATTGATTGGGACCAATCAACCATGCGGAACGGTATCCGAAGATTGCATTGCGGTAATTCCTTATCCGATGGATGACGAATGTGTTATTACCGTTATTGCAGGGGATGAATTTTGCTGCGATACGGAATGGGATGCCACATGTGAAACTGCTTATGATGCTTGTGTAAATGGTGGAGGCCTTTGTGACGCGGGAGAAGTAAGTGTGGCATTATCACAGAATATTTGCCCGGATGAAACAGGAATTTTTGATGCGACGGGTGTTTCTATTCCTGAAGGAGGAGGATACGCGGTTCAATTTACACCGGATGGTGGAACAGGTGGTCTTCCCACGGGGTTTTCAATTGTGGGCGTTGAACCGCTTCCGTTTGAATTTGATGCCGACATTAACGGTGTCATGTCTGGCAATGATTTGCTCCCACTTTCTGGCCAATGGATTGCAATCGGGTATGTTTATACAAATCCTGATAGCGCGGCGGCTACTTTCTGTAGTATTTCTGAAGTAGAAATAACTTTAAATTTCCTTTCCGCGGGTAATCCTGCGTGCGATGGATCGGGAGGTGATAATGACGATTGTGCAGACGCCATTTCCGTAGCCCCGGGAACGCATGACTTCAGCACTATTGGAGCCACAACCGATGGCCCTGATCAACCGGGTACTCCTTGCGATCAGTTTGAGGAATCCAATGTGAACAATGATATATGGTACGAATACACGGCGACATGTGATGGCGTTACTACGTTAAGCACTTGTGGTACAGCAGATTATGACACCAGACTTGCTGTATATCCTGGTGGCCAATGCCCCCCAACTGCAGGTTCCCTTATTATCTGTAACGATGACTTCGGTGATTGTTCCGGTTTTACTTCTCAATTGGAATGGATTGTAACAGAAGGAACTACCTATTTACTGCGAATTGGTGGTTATGATAGTACAGAATCCGGTGAAGGTACTTTTGATCTGACCGAAGATTGTGGCGGCACCGTTGGAGATTGTGTTGCAGAGAATCCTTACCCTGAGGATGACCCATGTATGCTGGAAGTTATAGCCAATGATCCTTACTGTTGTGAAACCGAATGGGATGATGTATGTGAAGATGATTACGCAGAATGTATGGGCATCAGCGATTGCGAAGTGGGAGTTGTTACTTCTGCCCTTTCGCAGGATATTTGTCCGGATGAAACCGGCATTTACAATGCAACCGGTGTAGTTATTCCCGATGGTGGTGGATACGCTGTTCAATTTATACCCGATGGTGGAACTGGTGGAAATGAAGTCGGATTTTCAATTACTGGAGTCGAACCGCTACCATTCGAATTTGATGCCGACATCAATGGTGTTATGTCTGGAAATGGATTTCCTCCGCTCTCGGGCCAGTGGATAGCATCTGGTTTTGTTTATACGGATCCGGAAGATGCAGCTGGTTCTTTCTGTAGCCTCTCCGAAGAAGAGGTAGTACTGAATTTTCTTTCAGCTGATGACCCTGATTGTGAAGGAGTAGTGGTCTCCAATAATGAAAGCTTCGAAGGAGCATTCCCTCCGCCTTGCTGGACAATGGCTGACGCTGATGAAGATGACCAAAACTGGTTCCTCTACGGATCGAACGACCCTGAAAGCCCGGTATTTGGTGTTGCTCAGGACGGATTTTATTGCGCAGCTTCTGCATCCTATTTTGGCACGGCGGCATTAACTCCAAATAATTTCCTGATCACCCCACAGTTGGCATTGGGTTCCAACGAAGAGCTGGTTTATTGGGTAGCTGCACAGGATCCTTCCTGGGCTTTAGAGCACTATGGAATTTTCCTTTCAACCACAGGAAATGCCCCTGCAGATTTTACAGTAAACCTCTTTGAAGAAACTTTGGCCGGTGATACCTGGCTCGAAAGAACCATTGACCTTTCTGCATATGCCGGACAAGATGTATATCTCGCTTTCCGTCATTTCAATGTTACCGACATGTTCTATATGAAGATTGATAATGTCACTCTACCAGGAGACATCATTCCTTGTGATGAAGTACCAGATGAAGAATGTCTCGAATTTGCCGCCGGACCCTGGAATAATTTCACAACTCTATTTGGAGGAGCACCAGTAGATGAAGGAGACGGTTGCCCGTTTAATGAAATTCAGGATTTTGAGGTGTGGATGAGTGAATCCTACATAATGGACAATGTAGTTGAAGGTACCTCATACACTTTCAGTCATTGTAACGGGCCGGGTGCTGGTTCCTGGGTTCCGGAATACACCATTATCGCACCTAGCGGAAACATTGATGCCTTTGGAGCCGGTGATGGAGACGGATGCTCTATTACTTGGATCGCTACAGAATCAGGAACTTACGAAATAGGAATCAATGAAGCAGATAACTGTGGATTCGGAGCCGAAGTAAACAACGGTTTCCCTGCCATAACCTGTAACGACGATGTAACTGCCGTTGAAGAAAGTACTGGCCAGATGTTCAACATATTCCCAAATCCGAACAATGGTCAGTTTACCATTACCTACAGTGGTGAAGCCGGAATGGCAGATATTGAGGTGCTGGAAGTGAGCGGCAAGGTGGTAAGTCGTACACAAGTGAATTTCAACAACGATACGTTCCTGCCTATAGACCTGGGCAATAATGCGACGGGAATGTATTACGTGCGAATTACGCTGAACAATACTGTTGCTGTTCAGAAAGTAATGGTGCACTAAGTATTGATTTTAAAATGATAGAAAGGGCCCCGGTAAAATTACACCGGGGCCTTTTTTAATACGGCACTTTCGTCCAACAAAAAAGGCTTGAACAAATGTCCAGGCCTTTTTTAATAAGTGGAGAATACCGGAGTCGAACCGGTGACCTCTTGCATGCCATGCAAGCGCTCTAGCCAGCTGAGCTAATCCCCCAAGAAGCCCGATTCTTTTCAACAACGTATTGCTGAAAATCGGGAGTGCAAATGTATGAAATTTTGATATTTGTTCTTCAAACTTTTCCCAATGCTATCGGCAGTAATCAAAAATACCATTGTACAGGTCCTCGCCGAACAGGATAAAACCAACGGGCAACTTCAATGGCTACCCGTTGGCGGCGGAAGCATTAACGACTGTTACCGGATTTCGTCATCGACCTCAAGGATTTCTTTTTTTGCGAAGCTAAATTCGGCTACAGAATTCCCGGGTATGTTCGAAGCCGAAGCCAAAGGACTGGAAATGATTCGAACGCATTCGTTTTTCAAAATCCCGGAAGTGATAACTGTGGGTGAAGTAGATAACACAGCTTTTTTGATAATTGAATGGTTGGAATCCGGTTTGCGCGGCAAGGATTTCTGGCAACAATTGGCTGATAATCTGACCAAGATGCACCGGCAAAGCGCGGATTTATTTGGTCTCGATCACGACAACTATATCGGATCTTTGACCCAGGAAAATACGCAGTTTTCGTCATGGGCGGAATTCTATATCACCATGCGCCTCGAACCTCAATTAAAACTCGCTGCGGATAAAGGGCTGGCTGATATCGCTTTGATAAGATCTTTTGACCGTTTGTTTGGCCGTCTACACAATTTCTTTCCGAAAGAGAAACCATCCTTGTTGCACGGCGACTTATGGAGCGGCAATTTCATGTGCAATTCATTCGGAGAAGCCACTATTTTCGATCCGGCAGTGTATTACGGTCACCGTGAAATGGACCTTGCGATGACCAAACTCTTCGGGGGATTTGACCGCGAATTTTACGAATATTACCAGCGCTCTTTTCCTATGGAGCACAACTGGGAAGAACGTATTCCGCTCGGTCAGTTGTACCCGTTGCTGGTGCACGTCAATTTATTCGGTGCCGGATATCTTTCTCAGTTGAAATCGTGTTTGAGGCCATTTGTTTGATTCCCGCTCCTCTGGCAGATGATTATCTTTGTGCAAATTCCGAAACAATGAGTTCATCCAAAATAAACGCGGGCAATGCACCCAAATCTGTAGGACTGTATCCCCACGCACGAAAAGCCGGCAACCTGGTGTTTTTATCGGGAGTCGGTCCGCGCACTGCGGGATCAGATCAATATGACTCGGGAGTTCCCGGACTGGAACTGGACCACAACGGAAACTTCAAATCTTTCGATTTCGAAAAACAGGTTCATTCGGTTTTTAAGAATGTGCGCGCAATTCTCGAAGCCTCGGGTTCATCCTGGGATCAACTGGTAGATGTGACGGTTTTTCTGGTGAACATGAAGCGTGATTTCTACACTTTCAACCGCATTTACGCCGAATATTTCAAAGAAAATCAACCCTGTCGAACAACGGTTGAGGTGAGCAGTTTACCCACCCCCATTGCCATCGAGCTCAAGTGTATCGCTACGATTTCCGACTAGTTCCTGAGCACTAATTCTTCTGATAGATCTCCTCAAAAGAGCTGATCCAAAAACCGTAAATTCGCGTTCTTAAAATTGAGGTGCACGCATGAGCAGTAAATATCCCGAATACAAAGGATTGGACCTAACCACCACAGCTACAGAAATGCTGGAAACGTGGGAGAAGGAAAATACCTTTCAACAAAGTATCGACAGCCGCGATGAATCGAAACCATTCGTTTTCTACGAAGGTCCTCCGTCGGCCAATGGTATGCCGGGGATTCACCACGTTATGGGCCGTGCCATCAAAGATCTTTTTTGCCGCTATAAAACGCTGAAAGGATTTCGCGTCAACCGAAAAGCAGGTTGGGATACGCATGGTTTGCCGGTCGAACTGGGTGTGGAGACAGAACTGGGCATCACCAAAGAAGACATCGGGAAAAAGATTTCGATCGACGATTACAACAAAGCCTGCAAAGAAGCGGTGATGCGCTATACCGATGTTTGGAATGACCTCACCGTAAAGATGGGTTACTGGGTAGACATGAGCGATCCTTATGTCACCTACGAAAACAAATACATCGAGTCGGTATGGTGGCTGCTGAAGCGTTTGTACGACAAAAATTTGCTCTACAAAGGCTACACCATTCAACCGTATTCCCCTGCAGCAGGAACCGGTCTCAGTACGCACGAACTCAATCAACCAGGCTGCTATCGCGATGTAAAAGACACATCGGCAGTAGCGCAATTTGCGGTTAAGCCGAGCGGCCATCCTCTCGAAAAGGTACTCTCAGAAGTTCAACACGGCGATGCATTTCTACTCGCATGGACCACCACTCCCTGGACGCTTCCATCGAATACCGCACTCGCTGTAGGTGCGAAAATTGATTACGTTCAAGTGTTGAGTTTCAATCAGTACACACATCTGCCAATCAATGTTCTTGTCGCAAAGGCATTGTTGGAGTATCAGTTCAGCGGGAAATTTCAAAAAGTAGAATCACGTGATGACTTGATATATTCCGAAGGAGATAAACAGATTCCGTATCTGGTGGTGAATGAATTTAAGGGAAGTGATTTGGTTGGATTGCGATATCATCAATTATTGCCCTACGCGCAACCGATGGAGAACGCCGATCAGGCTTTCCGCGTTATTCCCGGTGATTTTGTAACTACTGAAGACGGTACCGGAATCGTGCACATCGCTCCAACTTTCGGAGCAGACGACATGAAAGTCGCCAAAGAAGCTGGCGTACCTCCGATGCTCGTAGCCGACGAGAATGGAAATCCCACACCACTTGTAGATCTTCAGGGAAGATTTGTTTCACAGATGGGTGATCTTGCGGCTAAATACGTCAAAAGCGAATACTACGTGGATGGCGAAGCACCGGAAAAATCCGTGGATGTACAAATCAGTGTCAGACTTAAAACGGAGAACAAAGCGTTTAAAGTTGAGAAGTACGAGCACAGCTATCCCCATTGCTGGCGAACAGACAAACCGGTGCTCTATTATCCGCTCGATTCGTGGTTCGTTAAGACCACCGCGAAGAAGGACCGGCTCATAGAGCTGAACAAAACCATTAACTGGAAACCTAAGGCTACGGGCGAAGGGCGCTTCGGCAACTGGCTTGAAAATCTGAACGACTGGAATCTTTCCCGTTCGCGTTTTTGGGGTATCCCGATTCCGATCTGGCGCACCGAAGACGGTTCGGAAAGCAAGTGCATCGGTTCTGTTTCCGAACTGAAATCCGAATGTGAAAAAGCGGTTGAAAAGGGCGTGATGGACAAGAATCCTCTGGCTGAATTTACACCGGAAGATTTCTCCGAAGAAAACTACCACCTCTTCGACCTGCACAAGAATTATATGGATGCGGTGGTGCTGGTATCTACCAAGGGAGAACCCATGCGCCGCGAAACGGATTTGATAGATGTGTGGTTTGACTCGGGCTCTATGCCTTAC
>CAZJLZ010000315.1:0-2604 GCA_964546775.1 uncultured Cryomorphaceae bacterium
GCATCCATTGATATACTTCGGATGGTATCTTCACCAACGTGTTGCTGGCATTCCAATACAATTACGTGACCGTGTTGATTGGTCACTTCCAATGCGTCAAGAATATTTGGAATGTCGGTTGAATTCTTGAAGCGGACATCAACCACCGGGCCGATAATTTGAATGATTTTCCCTGTTACCTGTGACATGTTTTTACGTTTAGATTTAGGCTCTGAAATCGGGCGCAAAATTAACATTAATTGAAACAGTTTCCAACTGTGTTGAGGTGAGTTTGTTTTTTCTAATTTTGAACCGGAATCCGGTTATGTTATAAAATTGCATCGGTTCAGGAATCAGGAGTTAATCCGTGCAAGCTTGAAGGTCTACGAACACATCGAATCTTTTCAAAAATTGTCTCACGCGGTCGTAACGCCCGGCACTTTCGATGGTGTACATAAAGGTCATCGTAAAATTCTGTCCCGACTTAAAGAATTGGCTGAAAAAAGCCGAGGAGAATCGGTGGTGCTTACATTTCATCCCCATCCGAGAATTGTATTGCAAGGACCGGATTCAAACCTGCGATTACTTACAACTCTTGAAGAGAAAACCGAATTGCTTCGCGAAGCGGGTATTGATCACTTCATCATTCACCCATTTACGCGTGAATTTTCCAGAACCAATGTCGTACAGTATGTCCGCGATTTGCTGGTATGTAAAATTGGCATGAAGCAATTGGTTATCGGATATGATCATCATTTCGGCCGGAACCGTGAAGGGAACCTTGAAAACCTTCAGGAACTTGCTCCTTTGTATGAATTCAGGATTGAAGAAATTCCTGCTCAGGAAATAGATGATGTGAACGTAAGTTCAACCAAAATCCGCAAAGCACTTGAAAAAGGAGAGGTCGAACAGGCTGCGCAATATCTGGGCTATCCATACCGTCTGAGCGGTGTTGTAACCAAAGGCCAGCAACGAGGTAGAAAAATGGGCTTTCCGACGGCCAATATTATAGTCAAGCATCCGCTTAAAATGATTCCGGCTCGCGGTGTTTATGCGGTTCGGGTGTTGCTCGGAACAAAATCATATGCCGGAATGCTCAACATCGGGTTGCGTCCAACTGTAAGTCATGGTTCCTCAGAAGAATCTATAGAGGTTCATTTACTTGGATTCGAAGGAGAACTGTACACAAAAACTTTGACCTTAGAATTTGTACAGCGCCTTCGCAACGAGATTCATTTTCCGGGGCTGGCAGATTTGCAGGAACAACTGGTTCAGGATCGAAATGTTGTAGAAAAGATTTTCAGCAACTTCTTATAATGAGACGCGCGTTGTTCATAATGCTTTTAATACTTCCCTTCATTACCCGGGCTCAGTTTTTATCGGAATCTCAATTGGATACTGCTTATGTGTTCCGATCTTTGGATGATGCCCTGAAAAGCCCGGATGATGTCTATGTCCTCAGATTGAAAATTAAAGGTGGAGAAATACCGGAAGGTCTTTTTGGCCTTTCCAACCTGCATGTGCTGGAAATGAAGCGTAGTAAAATCAGCACCTTGCCTGATGATTTCGCAAGACTTGAGAATCTCGTAGAACTGGATCTTTCAAACAATAATCTAAACCATATTCCTCCGGTGCTGTTTAGGATGCAGCAGCTTGAAGTATTGAGGATGGGAAAAAATGAAATTACAAAGGTTCCGGAGGAAATTGTTGCGATGAAAAACCTCCGGATTCTGGATCTTTGGTCTACACAGGTTCCGAGGCTGCCATTGATTCTGGCCGAAATGGAATCGCTTCAGGAGGTGGATTTGCGCATGATCGAAATCAGCCAGGAAGACCAGGATTATCTGATGGAATTTATGCCGGACGTGCAATTTTATTTTTCTGTACCCTGCAACTGCCGGTGAAAACATAATCTAAATAAAATGAAAGCTACCGTTGAAATCAGTTTGTATCCGCTCCATGAAGATTATATTCCGGAAATCGATGATTTTATCAACCGGATGAAAAAACACATTGACTTTAATTTAAAAGTGAATGCTACAAGCACACTGATTTCTGGAAATTATGATTCGGTCATGCAGGGTCTGCAACGAGAAATCAAGAACACTTTTCTGCACGAAGGAAAGTTCGTGTTTACAATGAAAGTACTGAAAGGAGATCTCCTGGATTGATGCCCGATACATTCCTTCTCTGGTTAAAAGATTCCTCTTCCGCGTTGGAGTGGGCAGCTGTGATATTTTCTCTGTTGTATGTTTTTCTTGCGGCACGCCAAAACATATGGTGTTGGTTGTTCGGTGCAGTGAGTGCAGCTGTGAGTGTTTTATTGTTTATTCAGGTAAAATTGTATGCCGAGTCTGTTCTGTATGTATTTTACGTGGTGATTTCCATTTATGGCTGGCAGCAGTGGAAAGCGTCACGCGGCAACACACATTTACCAGTAATTGAGTGGAAACCGTTGAGACATCTGTTGTTGATTGCAGGATGTCTGGTAATGGCAGCTGGAGTGTACTTTTTCTTTTCCCGATATACCGATGCTGAAAAACCCATGCTGGATGCGCTGACCACAGTGTTCAGTTTCATGACCACTTATCTGGTTGCAAAAAAGGTGCTCAGCAACTGGTTGTA
>CAZJLZ010000316.1:0-2912 GCA_964546775.1 uncultured Cryomorphaceae bacterium
GAAAGCGTCCACAGTTTCTGATAAAACATCACCGCCTGTTGAAAACCCCGAAGATGTGGTAGAAGAGTCAGAAGGTCCGGTGACGATTGAACTGACTGTTGATGATGAAGAAGAAGAATTGACAAATGGTTCTACAGATAAGAAAAAGGAACCGAAAGAAGCACCTAAGTCTAAAAAGAAATCGCCGTCAGGTGAAGGAAGCAGCCAAATTACGCTGTTCTGATTTCAGGAAGAGACACCGCATAAAATAAAAACGGCCCATGCAGTAGCACGGGCCGTTTTCACTTTCTTTCGAAAGTGCTTTTCTAACCAGCAAGGTTTTATTTCACCATCATTAATTTCTCCACATATGTGGCAGAAGTAGTAGTGAGGCGATAAATGTAAATTCCTGAACTCAATGAGCTGCCATCAAATTCATATCGGTATTCCTGGTTCGCGGAAACTTCTCCGTGGAACAAAGTATTGATGACTTTTCCGCTGAGATCGAGAATCTCCAGTTGCACACGGTCAGCATCATTCGGAATACTGAATAGAATAGTAGTACGATGAGCGGTTGGGTTTGGCCAGGCCGATAGAACAACTGCTGGATTTTTAGCCGGTTTAACGACATCCATATCGAACAGTTCATCCTGATCGTCATTAGGTTGTACCGTAATTACCTGCATGTCAACCGATGCATTTCCACAATCGTCGGTGGCTGTCCAGATTCGGGTGATCGTGTAATCACATTCAGGACAGTTCGACTCAAAGCCAAAGTCACCGATTCCGTCTACATCGTCATTACCCATCCACAATCCTTCGTAGTAGAACCAACCGGACATTCCATCGGCAGCATTTCTATTGTTGGCTGCAGTTCCTACCTGGAATCCGAAATAGAGACTGGTCGGTGCATGTGCCAGAGTCAGCTCTGAACCGGCATACATCCCATCACCACTTAAAACTGCGCTATCGGCATTCATTAAGTAATAATCCCAGTTTTCGTATTCCAGACCAGCAACACCTGCATCGTCTTTATAGCTGCGTCCCAGAGCACTCCAGGTCGCCCAATCCGCGCGGTCTTTGAAGTAAACGTCAATGATCCATCGCTTGTTTGGATTGCTCGGAGCATAAACTGTTCCAGTCAGATGTGCTCGTCCATTGGACAGTTCCACAAACTGACCGCCGCTTTCGTTGAGGTGGTAGTACTGTGGTTCACCAATACTATTTGGCAACCAAAGTGCCCAGGTAGCACCAACTACATCCAATGGAGTAGTAAGCGTACATTCGCCCAATCCATCCTCACCGGTGAAACCATCGATGAACTCTTCGGCGGTTACAGTCACATCCGAACAATTGTCCCAGGCAGCAACTTCTTCGATTCCGGGTATAGAATCCGTACATCCGTAGGTAGCGTCTTCAGGAACATCCAATAAGACAGGTGGTGTATTGTCACTAACTACTACTACCTGAGTAACAACACTGAAGTTGCCACAGTCATCGGTAGCCGTCCAGGTTCTGAGTAAAGTGTAGTTTCCATCGCATTCTCCATCTTCTTGTTCTTCTGTAAAGGAAACTTCCGGAAGTCCACAGTTGTCAGTTGCAGTGAGAACGGCAGGTGGGGGTACGGCATCGCATTCAGCACTGATTTCCGCTTCAACAGTTTCGTTGAATATTGGTGCGATTTCGTCTGCCACAACGATGATTTGCGTGTATTCGACGTAATTCCCGCAAGCGTCAGTAGCGCGGTAAATACGTTCGATTACAGCGGTACAATCATCACCTGACTGATTATCTCCTTCGTGAGAAATGATTACATCACCACAGTTGTCTTCTGCAATTACGCTACTCAGATCTACTTCGGGAAGATCATTGATACAGGTAAGCATTAAATCGTCCGGAACTGTGGTAAAGGTCGGTGCATTGTCGTCAACGTAATGAACTGTCCAAACTCTGACTGCAGAATTACCGCATGCATCAACGGCTGTCCAGGTGTAGGCTTCTGTCCATTCATTCGCGCATTGACCATCAACAGTTGAAACGTCTAAAGAAACGCTTACAGCAGAGTCACAATTGTCAGTCGCAGTAACTACAGGAAGATCAATTGCAACATCACAATCTACCGTGAATTCGCTGTCCTCACCGCTCAAAACAGGAGCTGTCGTGTCTGTCACTGCGATTACCTGCGTATGCGAAACGCTGTTTTCACAAGTGTCGGTAGCAGTCCATGTTCTAAAGATAGTATAGGACTGGGGGCAATCACCTATTTCAACGGTTTCACTGAATTCTACATCTACGAAATCATCACAATTGTCTGTCGCGGTTACAACCGCAGGAACCGGAATTTCTTCGTCACATTCGTAAGTAGCATCCAGTGGTAATCCGCTCAATACCGGAGCAATGGTATCAATCAGGTTAATGAATTGTTCATGTGTAGCAACATTGCCACACGCATCTGTAGCTGTCCAGATTCTGTGCAGCACACCTTCACATCCACCAGAGAATTCCAATTCAGTAAAGGAAATGGTTACCGCACCGCAATTGTCCGTAGCTGCAACCTCTGCAGGATCGGGGATATTGTTGCAATCCACGCTGATATTTCCCGGAGCGTTGACCAATACCGGTGTTACGTTGTCGTTGTACTCCAGAATTTGAACACAGTCAGTAAAGTTTCCACAGACATCAGTGGCGCGATAGGTTCGGATGATCGCTCCCTGACAATCGTCACCTTCCTGAACATCGCTCAGATGAACAATGGTAACTGCATCACAATTGTCTTCAGCAGCGACCAGACTGGTGTCCGGAGCAGGAATATCATCCAGACAAACATAACTTTCATTGGCAGGACATGCTGAAAACACAGGACCTTCGTTGTCAACTACGGTGATGATTTGTGTTTGTGCTGTCATGTTTCCGCAATCGTCGGTTGCCGTCCA
>CAZJLZ010000317.1:0-2762 GCA_964546775.1 uncultured Cryomorphaceae bacterium
ACGAAATATATGGCCTGTATCCATTGTGGATGCCTGATGGAGATGAATTGATGTATACATACACTCCTGTTCTTGGAAATCCATATTACCTTGTTCGCAAAGGATTCGATAATGGCCAAGTCTTGTCTAACCCCGCAGACACCCTTTTTTACGGCTGGCATCGAAGAATGTCTATAGCCAAGAACGCACCCATAATTGCCGGGCGATTCCAGGATGGTGGAATAAGTCAACTTGCAGTGGGAAATGCCGAAAATGAGTTATTTCTACCAGAGGTTCCTTTTGAATTTAACAATCATATACTTTATAGTATATCAAGTGTAAGTGTAGCACCTGAGGGAAATAAATTATACTTTTCGACTTATTTAAACAACCCCGATGATGGACTTTTTAAAGTAGATGTAGCTTCCGGCTCACTGGAGAAAGTACTTGGTCATTGCCGTTTTCAGAAGATTACGGATATTGATTTTTCATCATACGGGAATCACCTGATAATGGTTCGTCAACACGATCGTTTTGGCTATCAGGAAAACGGCCAACCTGATGGTAAGATTTATCAGCAATCCCGAATTTACCTTTTCAATCTCCAAACCGGTGCAGAGGAATTAATTGAAATTCCATGATGAAGAAAAGTATTAAGTGCGGTCTTCTGTTCGCTGTTGTGATTGTTTTGTACAGTTCATGCAAAAAAGACCCACGACCGCCTCTTGATGGCTATTTGCCTTGTGTTGATGAAAATTTTATACCGCCCCCGCCTGGCTTGATTCAAACGACCTACCAGGAAGGTGCGCAGTATACGCTGCCAGTGTTCAATCCAAATAATCCCAATGAGTTTGCATACCAACATTTTGAAAATGATGTTTATCAATTGAGAAGACACAATATCCAAACAGGAGCGGATGTGTTGTTAGTGAATGATGTTGACCTGATCTCAAAACCATCGTGGAGTAGTTCTGATTGGATTGCATTTGATTCCTATCCCCTTTACCGCATCCGGGCAATACATGCCAGAAATGAAACAATGGTGCAGATAAGTAACGAAATATATGGCCTGTATCCATTGTGGATGCCCGATGGAGATGAGCTTATGTACCAGTATTCGCCGGTATTGGGAATACCCTATTATTTAATCAAGATTGATTTTGATGAGGGAGTAGTTTCCGAAGTGCCTGCTGACACGCTGTTTAATGGTCCGCACCAAGCCATGAGTATAGCTTCGAATGCGCCTTTAATTGCTGGGAAATTTGAAACCATTGGTGATTATTTTTTAGGATATTCTTCGACTGAACTCGATGCTCTCAATTTGGATCATGTAGTCATTCCTAATATTCACGTGTTGATCAATATTTTCAGCACCTGTATTGCTCCTGATGGATCCGCGATTTACTTTACAACCTACTTAAACAACCCCGATGATGGGCTTTTTAAAGTAGATGTAGCTTCCGGCACACTGGAGAAAGTTCTTGGCCATTGCCGATTTGAGCAGATTACGGATATTGATTGTTCACCGGATGGAAATCACCTGATCATGGTTCGTCAACACGAGCGCTTTGGCTATCATGAAAACGGCCAACCGGATGGTAAGATTTATCAGCAATCCCGTATTTACCTTCTTAATCTGAATACGGGTGAAGAAGAATTGATTGAAATAGAATGAAAAAAGGGAGCTTGATGGGCTCCCTTTTCATTTTTATATCGTCGCTAACCTCAATTGTAATCCGGTAAAAACGAATAGTTGTCACCGTACTCTAGCATCTGCTTCACAAAATCATCGGGGTACTCTACCTTAACATCTGTTATGGCGCCATCCTCGGCCATTACCGGCACCAATCTCGGATTGATAAACCCACCATACGGTGCACTTCCCAGCGCCGCAGAACGATCCAGCACTTCCTGGTGCAACTCCTGGTTTACCTTCACTCCATAATTTTCTACCAGATTCTTGGCAGCATCATAATCTCCCTGGGATTTAATGCGCTGAACTTCCTGCAACAAGTCACCAAACAATACCCTCAGTTTTTCATAATCACGAATGTCATAGTACGTTTTGCCATCGCGCTTCACTTCAACGATAACGCTATCGGCGGCACCTTTTTCGTAAACCCAGTGGGCAACCCAGGCCCGGTTACGCATGTGTGCTTCTTCGATGTCTGCACCGATATCAAGGCGTCGCAACTGCGCCATCATTCCGTTTCGGATGTATCCGTCGTACTCGGCTTTTCCAACTTCCAACGATTCCATGAGGCCCAATTCTACCATTTTGGGATCCATTATAAAATACAGTGCGATCAGATCAGCTCTTCCCTCTTCAATTGTTGAAGCATAACTCTTGATGGTTTCATTGGGTGATCCAATACCTTCTTCCAGCTTCCCGGAAGCATGTCCCACTACTTCATGAAGCGCAGTATGCAATTTGCCCGCTACATTACCGTGTTCGAGCGAACGGTTTGCTTCTTCTTCGTCGTGCGCAAATTCCTGAATCATCCCGGGTCCGGAGGCTTTGTCATACGCTTCAAGGATATTTCCCAGGCTGATGGATTTTGATCCGTGCGTAGCACGTATCCAGTTTGCATTCGGCAAGTTTACACCAATGGGTGTAGAAGGAGATGCATCTCCCGCCTCTCCCACAACATTCACGACATTGTAAGTAATTCCCACTACTTCGTCCTTCTTATGGTTGTCCAGGATGGGTGAACTGTCTTCGAACCATTGTGCATGCTCCATGAGTACTTGCATCCTTTGCGAAGCTTCAAAATCCTTGATCT
>CAZJLZ010000318.1:0-3238 GCA_964546775.1 uncultured Cryomorphaceae bacterium
GAAATACGCAGCCGCAATATTCATGTTGACTCGCGAAAGCAACAATTTATTGTCCGGAATCATTTTGGCCAGACCCAACGCCCATTTAAATGCGGTTACGGCTTCAATAGGCCTACCGCTCGCCCGTATAGTTTCAGCATACAAGAGGTAAGCATTCACGCGTTCCTGATCCGAAAGACTATCTGACTTTAGAAAGCTCAGGGTCAAGACCTGCGCAGAATCGTACTGTGCTTTATAGATATACTCCTGAACCTTCTTTTTAAGTTCGTCGATATCCTCGGCAGGCGCCGCAATTACATTTCCTGCAACGAGGAAACCTGCAAAAATCACCAATAATTTAATCCGCATCGGAAAGACTTGTTATCTCCGAATCCTTACTCCATTTTGAAGAGGATGTATCGCAAACGCATCATTGCCGCCGTACAGCAATGCGGTGAATTTAAATAAAATTTAGGAGCACCTACCCTATTGGATAATCCGTCAGAGATACTGAATGTGAATCGATGGAAATTAATTGGATTTACCGGAAATAACTATAACACTCCCGGCACCTTGGTTGTTTCGTCGTGAGAACCGGGAGTTCCGCCAATAACTACAGTCCATGGTCGAACATTCCAATCGGCAATCAGGCCATTTTTAACGTAAGGATCATTGGCTGCAAAGTTCTCAGCAATTTCTGCGGATGCACCTTTGAAAATCAGCACCGCACCGTCGGCAGGATCGGCCAGGGCGCCAGCCATAATCAAAGAACCATTATTCCGTGCCTTTTCTGCGAGAGCCAGATGTTCGTCCCGAAAAGGCGCTCTTTTCTCAAGATAATTTTCGACTGTTTTATAAAACAGGATGTAATACATGTCCACCGAGATTATTTGTTAAAATTACGGAAAGATCACCACCAAAGGAAACCTTTATCTTCCTTTTCGGCGGCCTTATCCTTTTTCTTTTGTTCATTCTCGGCGGCCTTTCTCGCTTCTTCGCGTTCCTTTTCTTCTTCTTTCTCCTTCTTATTGAAATAACCTCTCAGAAGAAAATTCTCCTTTGCTGCTTCCATATTCTCATTCAATCCGTCAGTAGCTTGTTGAGCGTTGACCATGGTTTGATCCAAACTTTTGGCGAATGTGGAATCGACCAACAACTTTCCAATGGCGCCTTTTCCCTCTCTGATTCCAGTGGTAAGTTCTGAAATATCGTATGCAATTATGGTCGCATAATCTATCGTTTCACTAAGATTATTCATGATTTCATCTACACTTACAGGGGTAATAGAAGCCAGAACGGTTCCGTTTTCAACATTAGATTCGTTGGTAGATCCGGCAACAATATTGATCACTTTATTACCCATCAAACCTTCGCTTCCGATCGTAGCCATTGCATCCGCTTTGATAAACTGCTGAGCATTTTTACGAATGACCATATCTACACGAACCGTACTATCGGATGTTATTTCAAGGTATTCAATGCTTCCGATGTTGATACCGGAAATGCGAACGTTGTTACCCGGCTGCAACCCTGCAACATCTTTAAATACCGCACTGAGTTCGAAAGTGCGCGAGAACAAATATTGCCGGCTACCTATGAAATAAATAGCGATTACGAATAAGGCAATCGCGACAGTGACAAAAATTCCCAACTTTAACTTCTTTCCTTCTTCGGTTTTCATGATTACAGTTTTTATTCAAAAAATGAACGCACCCATTTATCCTCAGAGCCCTCCAGCTCTTTGAATGTACCCTCTGCTACAAATTCACCTTCCTTCAGAACCAATACACGGTTTGCTGTAATGCGCGCACATTCGATGTCGTGGGTAATGATCAATGATGTTGTTTTATATTCCTTTTGAACCTCAATTATTAATTTACTGATTTCCCGGGCATTTACCGGATCTAGTCCGGCCGTTGGCTCGTCGTACAGCATTAGCTCCGGTTTGAGAATCATAGTCCGGGCCAGCCCAATTCTTTTTCTCATTCCGCCAGAAAGTTCGGAAGGCATTAATTTCGCCGAATCTTCCAACCCAACGCTTTTCAATGCTTCGGAAACCAATTTGTCCTTTTCTTCGGAAGTCTGATCGATGTCCCGCAATGGAAAAAGCAGGTTCTCTCCCACCGTCATTGAATCATAGAGGGCAGAATTCTGAAAAACAAAACCGATCCTTCTTCGGAGGTCGTTGAGTTCGTCCTCTTCCATGTCTGAAATATTATTTCCAAAAACCAGTAATTCTCCATCATCGTGCTTCAGTAGTCGCACCAAACATTTTATCAAAACCGATTTCCCCGTACCGGATTTTCCGAGAACCACTACATTCTCTCCCGAACGGATGGTTAAATTGATGTCGCGCAGAACGTGGTTGTCTTTAAATGACTTTTTGACGTGCTTCATCTCAACCATTATTTCCGGACTGTTGTGACCGGAATTCTTCTGCTCGCTATTCTTTATTGCCGCTTCCATTATCTATTCAAAAAAACTTGCCAGTTGCACCGCTACAAGGTCGATAAGAAAAACACACAGCAGACTGATGACCACTGCTGAATTGGCCGACAAACCCACACCTTCTGTTCCCTTACTGGACGTGTATCCCTTGTAGCATGAAATAATTCCAATGGCCATACCAAAAAAGAAACTTTTTATAAAAGCCGGAAATACGTCGATAAAATCCAACGCACCAATGGCTTGTGTAAAATACAATTTCAGCCCTACGTCGCCCTGGATGTTGACTCCCACATAAGATCCGAACAATCCGATAAAATCTGCGAATACGACCAGTACGGGGAGCATCAGCGTCGCGGCCAAAACCCGGGTAACGACGATGTATTTAAAGGGGTTGATTCCCGACACTTCCATCGCGTCAATCTGTTCTGTCACCTTCATGGAGGCAAGTTCAGCACCTATTCCTGATCCTACCTTACCGGCACAAATCAGCGCGGTAATGATAGGTCCGATTTCGCGAACTATCGAAACGGCCACCATTCCGGGCAACCATGACTCTGCCCCAAAATGGGCCAGGGTTGGACGCGATTGTATGGTCAGAACCACTCCCATTATAAACGCCGTTATCAGAACCAATCCCAATGACTGATAACCGATGAGATAAGACTGCCGGATGGTTTCCGAAATTTCCCAGGGCCGCTTGTGCACGTTGGCAAAAAAACGGGATGTATACTTCGACAATCCTGCAACTTCATTAATATAGTCCTGCAACGAGGCGGGTTATTTCAATATTTTCTTCATGGATTACTCTTGT
>CAZJLZ010000319.1:0-4761 GCA_964546775.1 uncultured Cryomorphaceae bacterium
TGGTACCTTAAAAATTATCAATTGCTCTGTTGGTGCTTCTTCATTAGTCTGCAACAAAACCATAAGGGTGAAGGTCCGGAAGTACTGAATCTCTGGATCGCGTTCGTGCGCATATATCAGAGATATCTCGGCGATAAAATGCTGAAATGTCCCTGTGTTATTAATGTTAAAGGTAATATTCTGGTTTTCTGCATCAATTCCGTCGGGGTCTTCAATTATCCCGGGATTTCGAGTGATGACCACCGCAGATTGAGGTGCGTCATGCGCTAGTTTCCACAAACTATCAAGTTCAAAAATCAGTTCCAGCGTTGATTCACCGGAGGCAATGGAAATGGTATCTGTTTCCAGCACTTGAAATTCGTTGATGGCTTTAAACTGCATCTGGTCTTTGTTCTGAAAATCATAAGGAGTAATCGATCCGTTCTTGAGATCGTATTTTCGCACCACCTGATTGTAGGTATCTGCAATGAACATTTGATCCCGAAGTACCGTGAGTGCAGAAGGATGATTGAAGGCTACGGCTGTTTCGGAGCCATTCTGATATCCCCGACTACCCGAACCTATGAAGGTCTTTGTGCGGCCATTATACGGATCAATCCTTTTAATTTTGTGATTGAACTGGTCGGCAACGTATAGCGCATCATCATGAAAAACGATTCCGGCAGGACCTTGCATTCGGCTAGACTTCGGTTTTCCATCTATATCACCGAACTCAAAAACACCGGCGCCAACCAAAGTGGTTACCTTACCTTTATTCAACGTTCGCACTGCCCCGGATTGTCGTTCTGTGAAATAAATGGTTCCTTCGGGGTCGTGGGTTAAATCAAAAGGTTCAGCAAGCAGACTTTCCAGATCCTTGCCGTCCTCAAAACCAAATTCACCTGATCCGGCAATGGGCACAGCCATTCCGCTTTGGGTATCGAGTTTCCAGATTTGATTCCAGCCAGTCATGGCAATATATAGTTCGTTTCCAATTAAAGTCAGGCCGGTGGGTTGATTTAGTCCGTGAGATTTTTCCACGATCATTTCGGGAACATCAAAAGACCTCTCGCCACTTCCGAGTACGGTGGTGACGACGCCTTTTTTCAGATCGTACTTTCGGATTGCGTCATTCCCCGTGTCTGCAATATACAGCATACTATCCAGAGGATGAAAAGCCATTCCACCAGGAAATCTGAACTGTGCGCTGTTGATTTCACCATCTTTAAAACCTTCTGTTCCAGTACCAATAAAATGTTCGAAGGTGTTGTTGAAGTCGGTTTGAATGATTCGGTGTCCACGGAATTCACTGATGAAAAGAGAAAAGTGTCCGTCGGATTCAATAAATTTCGGGAATACGAGCAGACCCTGCTGAAAATTGCTGATTTCACTGTTGATGGGCGATCCACCTTTTTTGGTACTACCGCTGTACAATTCGATATATCCACCGACATCACCTTTTATAGAAGCGCCTTCTGATTGCAATACAATCGAATGCTCCGGATTGATGAGAATGTTTGTCGGCCAGACATCAACATTGTAATCCCGCCAGAGTGTAAATGCCGAATCGTTTACTACCGGAAATGGAATATCGTGCTCTATTACGGCCAAGCGCACATTTTCTGTAATTCTTTCTGTGTCATATTTACCGCAGTGTACTATTACCACCTCCAGTTCGCGATGGGCTTTCTGTAGCTCTTTCAATTCCTTGAGTTGAGCCGTGCAAAGTGCGGAACTCGAAGTCCAGAAGTTGAGCAGAATAAATTTACCGTCGAAATGGTCGAGGGTAAGCGGCGACGAAGTATTGAGCCAGGATGCATCTGTGGGAAATTCAACCGCCCTTGCCCGGGTGCTGTCTGTTTCTTCGACTGGTTCAGGTGTAGGTTTGGTATTCTGTCCGAAAAGATCGGGGGCGATGAAGAGGAATAATAATAGCAGACGCATCATTCATTGAGTTTAGCGCAAATCTATTCAAAATTACCTGTTGTTGAGAACCTGTTGTAGAATTCGTGACCTATAACGTCCGGGGGAGATGTTTTGCAACAGCATTTGCTTCTCACGAAAACAAAACCTGGACGCAGATTAAAGAAACTATTTATAGAGTGTTGGCCAGACTTCTCCTTGGTTTTTTGCCCTCGTTTACTATTGAAAGAGGAAATCCAATCTTTTGAACCCTGTATTTCAGAAATTGGATGACTTCTTCATCGGATTTGTACCGATCTCCTATGTTCACAAAATGAATGGCCAGCAGGTCATAGCGATTGCCCATGAGCCAGATGAAGACGTGTAGAAAATTGATGTCTTCAAAAACAATTGCATCGTTCTTAATATACTGGTCGAGTGTTTTTTTGAAAAATACCGGATGCTCGGTCCAATGCATTGCGGGTCTTTGGTGATGAGAAATATGATAACCATCGTTCCAGCATTTGTGGTTGAATTTGGCGTTAATACAGGTGATGCTGTTTTTAAAATGATTTGCGGGATCTGAAGGATCTATAAATGCGTGCTGTCCCCAGTTGCCCATCATAGCCACCAGCCGAAACATGAAAAACGGAATAATAAAAACCACCAATGTTGCCTGCCAGTTGATGATGCTCATTATGACACAGAATACCAAAAACAATAGTTCGCCCCGCACGGTTTTATACAGCAGTTGCTTTCTGTTTTTGCGAAAAAAATAGGCGGTTAGACGGTATATTCCGGTGAACAAAAAAGTAAGGAAGTAATGCAGAAATCCGCCGATAGAATCCCGGCGATATGGCATGGTTGAACTTTCATCCGCTTCCAGATTGTTTTCTGCATGGTGCATGCCTATGTGATGCGTAAAATAGGTTTCCGGCGAATGACCAAAAAATGGCGCCAGCACCCAGGGCAAATAATAGTTCAGAAATCCGTATTCTTTTTTAAAAAATGGCCGGTGACTGGTGCAGTGTAGCATCAACCCGAAGGGAGCTTTATAAATGAGGCTGTTGAACAAATGGTACATCACAGCAATTGTTAAGAAAATCCAACCCTCAATGAAAGGAAGGTAGAGCAGAAGGGCCAGAGGAATAATGATTAGACTGAGTTTAATAGTGAGATACACAAAAGGTAAATCACGCCGATCGCGAATCAATTTCAGGAAAAACCGATCCACTGCTCCATGGTGTGGAGAATCATAAACCGGATCTGTTATTTTTTCGAGCAGTCTCATTTTGAAATTGTACTAGAAGGTACGCATTTAGTTTGGAAGGGGCTCGACGAGATGATTCCAAACAAAAAGCGGGTGTCACTCAAGATGACACCCACTTTTAAAAGAGATTCCGAAATGGATTATTTCACCGCTTCTACCACAGCTTTAAAAGCTTCGGGATGGTTCATGGCCAGGTCGGCGAGAACTTTGCGGTTTAAGTCGATGTTTTTTGCATTGACTTTACCCATGAATTCGGAGTAGCTCATTCCGTGCAATCTTGCTCCGGCGTTGATACGTTGAATCCACAATCCGCGGAACAAGCGTTTCTTTTGCTTGCGGTCGCGGTAGGCATAAGTGAGTCCTTTTTCAACCGTGTTTTTGGCAACGGTCCAGACATTTTTCCTTCGGCCGAAGAAACCTTTGGCCTGTGCGAGGATTTTTTTTCTTCGGGCCCTGGAGGCAACCGAGTTTACTGATCTTGGCATAATTTAATTTGTTTTGGTACAAAGCGCTCCGCAGAGACTTTTTGGGCTCGGTACCAGGTTAAAACTACCTGAAAAATTTTAAGTTGACTGGCAACTTAAGCAACGAGCATCCGGCGCACATTCGCGTGATCAGACTTATCGACAATGGTAAAAGCGGTCAATCGCTTTTTACGCACCTTCGACTTTTTGGTCAGAATGTGGCTTTTGAATGCGTGTTTCCTTTTGATCTTCCCCGAAGCGGTTAATTTAAAGCGCTTCTTGGCAGAGGAAACGGATTTCATTTTGGGCATCTCCTGTTGTTATTATATCGGTTTCTACTACTTCTTTTTCTTCGGAGAAATCATCATGATCATACGCTTTCCTTCGAGTTTCGGCATTTGTTCTACAATTCCGTGTTCCTCCAATTCCTGCGCAAATCGCAACAAAAGTATTTCTCCTCGTTCCTTAAAGACAATCGTTCTTCCTTTGAAGAAAACAAAAGCCTTTAGTTTTGATCCTTCCTCTAAAAATTTCTTTGCGTGATTGAGTTTGAATTCAAAATCGTGGTCATCGGTGTTGGGGCCGAACCGGACCTCCTTTACAACCACCTTCGATTGCTTACTTTTGATTTCTTTCTCTTTTTTCTTCTGGTTGTACAGAAACTTCTTGTAATCGATGATCCGGCAAACCGGAGGATCTGCTTTGGGTGAAATCTCAACCAAATCCAGCTCTTCTTCTTCCGCACGTTCCAAAGCCGTAGCAATTGGAAGTATCTCAGCTCCTTCACCCTCGGTCACAAGCCGTACTTCGCGAGCGGTAATTTCTCGATTAATCCTGTGGGGATTTGTTTTAACAACCCTTCCGCGACCTTGAAATTTTCTGGCTATAACAAATAATTTTTTAGCGTTCTACAATAATTCTTTCGAAACCTCATCATTCAGTAACTCAACAAAGGAGGTCAGGCTTTTCATGCCCAGATCTCCTTCGCCCTTTTTTCGTACTGAAACTTGATTTTGTGCTTCTTCATTCTCACCAACCACCAGCATAAACGGGACTTTCTCTACTTCCGCATCGCGGATTTTACGTCCCACTTTTTCAGCTCGATGGTCAATTGAGCCGCGAATATCGGAATTATTTAACGAATTC
>CAZJLZ010000320.1:0-3160 GCA_964546775.1 uncultured Cryomorphaceae bacterium
GGATTCTCTGAAAAATGATTCTCTTGCTTTTCATTGGTCTCAGAAAATGTTTCTGAGACCACGGGTTCCTGAAAAGGGAAAAACGCACTGGAGAATTTTTCCGATTGTGAATTTGTTGGGTGGGGTAGATGTCAATGACCAGCATACCCGTGGAACCTATGAAACCGGATTGGGAATTGGTGCCGGAGCGGATCTCGGACGAAAGTTTTCGTTCTACGCAGACGTCTGGGCGAATTATGGTCGTTACCCGAGCTATCTCGAAAATTACATGCTTTTGCGGGGAGTCAATCCTGGTAAAGGATATGCCCGTTTTGACGGCAGCGGTTTTGCGAACTGGGACTTCAATGCTTATCTCTCGTATTCTCCCCTGGCGCCTTTCAACATTCAGGCTGGCATGGGCAAGAATTTCTGGGGAGAGGGAATCCGGTCACTGTGGTTGTCGGATCAGTCAACGAGTTATCCGTTTCTTAAAATCACCACTACGATCTGGAACATCAAGTATGTCAATCTGTTCAATGTGATGTATGACATTCGTGGGTCGGGGGGTGATTACAACGAATTTGCGCTCAAGTATTCCTCGATGCACTTGCTCAGTTGGAACATTTCCAACAGGGTAAATGTGAGTTTGTGGGAAAGTGTGATCTGGCAAAACCGCGACAATGACAACCTACGGGGGTTCGATGTCAATTATCTCAACCCGATCATTTTTTACCGTCCTGTTGAGTTTTCGCAAGGTTCTTCCGATCGGGTAACCATCGGTCTCAATTTTAGTGTCAAAGTTGGAAACAATACCAAATTGTTTACACAGATTGCGGTAGATGAATTTTTGCTCGATTCATTGCGTGCCGGTAACGGATGGTTCGGGAATAAACAAGCGTTACAGATCGGAGGTAAATCGTTTGATGCTTTTGGAATTGATGGACTGGATATCCGCGGAGAATTCAATCTAATTCGGCCTTTCTTTTATCAGCACGTCAGCGTAAAACAGAATCATGCACATTACAACGAACCCCTTGCGCATACCCTCGGCAACAATCTTTACGAAGGGATTTTGTCAGGTAGCTATCGCCGCGACCGATGGGTTTTCGACGTTCGGTTTCTGATTGCACGATATGGTCAGGATCCTGATTCCCTCAATCTTGGGGGAGATATTTTTCGTTCTGATGTCGATCCTGTTCGCCCGGAAAGTGGTCATCACATTGCACAGGGAGTACAACACCTGCTGTTTTCCACCGAATTGAGAGCGGGTTATGTCATCGACAATCACCTCGGGCTGCGATTGGAAGTAGCCTACATTCCGCGTTACCTGATGGTAGAAGACGCCACCCGGTACAATCATTTTATTCAGATCGGCTTGCGCAGCACCTTGTGGAACCGCAATCGCTTGTTCTAGATGGTAGTCGAAACGCTTTCGAATTTCCATTGCGACCTCTTTCATAAAACGTAAATTTGCACGCGTTCTTCAACTGCGCACTTCAAAGTGATTACTCAGGATACTCCCATCGTAAAATCCAGATCAGCCACGTATCACAAGGTCAGAGACATTGGTCTGTTGACCAAAGTGCGTCTCGCATTGGTGGTGGTGATTTCCGCTGTGGCGGGTTATTTCATGGGCCCCGGGGAGTTTTCCTTAATTCATTTGTTGCTGTTGATCGTCGGCGGGTTTCTGGTCACCGGAGCCAGCAATGCTTTCAATCAGGCCATCGAACACAATCTGGATCGGCTGATGGATCGGACCCGCGGTCGCCCGATTCCTGCGGGAAGAATGAGCGTCGTAGAATCCATTGCAATCGCTTCGATATTTGCAGTTGCAGGGATTGTTTGCCTTGCAATGATCAACTGGCTGAGCGCAGTCCTTGGCTTTTTGGCTTTGTTCATTTATGTAGCGGTGTATACTCCACTTAAGCAAATTACACCATGGGCGGTTTTTGTCGGAGCTTTCCCCGGAGCCATTCCTCCGATGCTTGGATATATTGCTGCCTCCGGAAGTTTTGGTCTCGAACCGGGAATTTTGTTTGTGGTTCAGTTCATTTGGCAGTTTCCACACTTCTGGGCCATTGCCTGGGTAGTGGACGAAGACTACGCCAAAGCGGGATTCAGTTTGTTGCCTTCCACCGGAAGAAAAGATAAGAGCTCGGCTTTTCAGATTTTGTTGTATTCGTTGTTTTTGATTCCCGCGTCACTTTTGCCCTGGATGTTTCAAATGACCGGAAACTGGTCGGCGATACCAGTCACCCTGCTAGGAGTGGGGTTCGCATATCTGGCTTTTCGTCTTTTGCGCACCTGTGAACGCAAAGAAGCGCGTGTGCTTATGTTTGCTTCGTTCATCTATTTACCCCTTGTTCAATTGCTATACGTGATCGATAAATTATGAAAAATACCCCTTCGTCAACAGACGATCAATATTATATCGCCCAGACTTCCCGTGCCAAGAAGATGTTGCTGTACCTGGCCATCTTCAGCATGGTAATGTTTTTCGCCGGGCTCACCAGTGCCTATGTTGTATTGATGAAAGGTGAATTTTGGGTAGACATCACGTTACCCAATGCATTTTATTACAGCACCGCCATCATCCTCATCAGCAGTGTAACCATTAAAATGGCGGTGAATGCATCCAAAAAAATGAATCAGCAGTTGGTTCGTGTGATGCTCGTTTTAACCTTATTGCTGGGTATTGCCTTTTCGATTTCCCAGTTTCAAGGATGGAGCCATCTGTTGTCGATCGGTAGCCATTTATCGGGAAGCATCGAAAACATGCGCGGAACATATGGCGAAGATTACACAGTTTATTACAAAGGACAGGAGCTCGTTTTGGAGAACGGTAATTTTTATTATCCCGACGATCATCAGCGATCGGAGAAATTGAACGACCGCGTTTTGAGCAAATCCAATACGGCCAGTTCATTTATTTACACCCTTTCCGGAGTGCACCTTCTCCATCTTTTGGGAGGTTTATTGTACCTCATTTACCTGGTGATCAAAAGTTACCGCGTGCAGTTCGATAACACCAACAATTTAAGCCTCAAGCAGGGAGCCACGTACTGGCATTTTTTGGATATCTTGTGGGTCTATTTGTTCTTGTTTTTATTATTTATTCACTAAACTTGCACAAAATTTTTTCGCATGTCAGGAGAAGCTTCTAAGACCATTGATCCCAAAG
>CAZJLZ010000321.1:0-3696 GCA_964546775.1 uncultured Cryomorphaceae bacterium
TTCACACCTGTTTCGTGCAGTGCCTTCAACTTGTAAAAAACGTCAATTACTCCTCCATAATCCGGAGGGTATGGTACGTCAAATGACACAATATGCAGATGTGTTTCACTCAAAATTCCTGAAAATAGCAGCGAGCACCTCTTCCTGGTTTTGCCAGTTCAGCGATGATTTTGCAAACTTAGTATTTTCTGCCCACTGCTTTCTTTGATCAGGGTTCAATCTTATTTCTTCAATGACTGTCGCAATTTCCTTCGGATCGTGCGAATGTACAATCGCACCGATTCGATATTCATCAATGATGTTTCTCAGTTCTGGTAAATTACTTGACAACACTGGAATTCCTGCCTTCATGTAATCGAAAATTTTATTTGGTAGGCTGAAACGGTAATTGAGGTTGCTGTCTTTATCGAGTGTGACTCCCAAATCGGAACAAAGCGTGTATTGCATCATTTCTTCATACGGCATTTTGGGGCGAAAAAGAACACGACCCGATATTTTGAGCATTCGCGATTGGGTTTTCAATTGCTCTACAACGTCACCACTTCCTACAATCACCAGAAAGCACTCGGGAAGGAGCACCATTGCTTCCATCAATTCTTCAGCCCCCCGGTCTACATTAATCCCGGCACCCTGAAGTATGACCACAAATTTATCGGTTGGAAGTCCCAGCTCATCCCTGGAAAGAATTTGATTTACATCTTGTGTCTCAGGAAGATTACGCACCACCTTTACCGGAACACCATACAATTCTTCATAAATTTTCGCAATCGAATTGTTTACAGTATACACGTATTTCAACTTTGGGAAAATCCATCGTTCGATTAGCAGCCAGAAACTCTGAACATGCTTGCGTCCTTTTAGTTCTGGAACTTCGGTATAATATTCATGACTGTCATACACCAGCGGTTTCGATTTAAAACCAGCGGCCAGATAATTGGCCAATAAGGTATCGAGATCATTTGCAAGGAAAACTTCCCCTTTGGCCGAAATCAACAATAAGAACAGGCGTAGATTATATTCCGCATAGAAGAGCGGACCTTTCCGAAACCACAATTTCATTCTGTGACAGGGATAATTACGTTTCAAAGGTGCGCTATCTGGCAGCAATCGCCCGACGAGCAACACCCGGAAGCCGAGTTTCTGTAGTGAACGTGTCACTTTGTCTACCCGCCGATCGGTTGATAAATCGTTGGTTACCGATATGATTACCCTTTTCATTCGGCACGAAGATACAGCCCCTTTTGCATTTTGCTGTATTTGGTTGTTGATAAGATTGAACCAGCCCAGGCTTGTTTCATTTGCCCGACTGCTAATTTTGCCCTATATGGATATCGCTCATCAAATTTCTCTAAAAGACTTTAATACTTTCGGAGTTAATAGCACCGCAAAAATAATGGTGCGGGTATTGAAAATTGACGATTTGCAAAACGTTCTGCAAGACCCAAAACTAAAAGACGAAAATCGGTTGATTCTGGGAGGAGGTAGCAATTTACTTTTTACCCGAGCACTGGATGCGCTGGTCATTAAAATCGACATACCGGGCCGGATAATTCTTTCGGAGGATGAGCAATATGCTGTTGTAGAAACCGGGGCTGGGGAAAATTGGCACAAGTTTGTACGTTGGACGATCGATCAAAATCTCGGTGGTTTGGAAAACCTCTCCTTGATTCCGGGAAATGTAGGTGCCAGCCCAATGCAAAACATCGGTGCCTACGGGGTTGAAATCAAAGACAGTTTTCACTCGCTGAGTGCAGTAAATCTTGCAACCGGTGAGACGGAGGAGTTCGACAAAGCAGCGTGTGAATTCGGATATCGGGAGAGTATTTTCAAACGATCACTCAAAAATCAATACGCTATTGTCAAGGTCCGTTATCAGCTTAAAAAGCAACCGACCTTCAACACCAGCTATGGGGCTATTGAACAGGAACTGGATCGTATGGGTATTTCAGAACTGAGTCTGGATGCTATAAGCCGTGCGGTCATGAATATCCGTCAGTCAAAATTACCGGATCCGAACGTGCTGGGAAACGCGGGAAGTTTTTTTAAAAATCCCACTATTTCAGAAAACGCATTTCAGGAAATTATCCACTCTCATCCTGACATTCCGCACTATCCTGCTGCCGGAGAAACGTATAAACTGGCTGCCGGATGGATGATTGAACAGTGCGGTTGGAAAGGCAAACGTACAGGGAATTGCGGGATGCACGAAAAGCAGGCATTGGTGCTGGTAAATTACGGGGGAGCCACCGGCGAAGAGATTTACAACCTTTCGGAACAAGTGCTGCAATCGGTAAAACGCAGGTTTGGAATTGAACTGGAACGTGAAGTGAATGTCCTGTAATCCCTTTAGCGGATCACAACAATTTTTCGGTATTCCCTGATCGATCCGTTTTCACTGTGCAACTGGAGGGAATACATCCCGGGCGCGAGACTACCGAGATCAACAGTGAATTTGTCGGAGATATTTCTCAAGTCAAAAACCTTTCTTCCGTTCAACGAATAGATGTAACCGGATAAAATTTCTGAGTGAAGGTTTTCTATGGTTAGGATCTCCTCAACCGGATTTGGATACACCGAAAGAAGTGAATTTTCATGTTCCCGGATAGCAGTCACAAATTCTGCCGTTCCAATCATAATGTTGTCCAATCGCAATTCAGCCCTCTTTCCTGAACCCACCAAAACCTGCTCGCCGGTATGATAATATTTCCACAGGAACTGTATGTACGGACGATTTTGAAAATCCTCAGGTAACATTATTGGTTCAAATTGAATGTGTTGATTTCCGACAGGATTCCAGAGATATTCAACTGATTGATCATTCACCATTAAATCCTCAAAATCGTCGTTGACATCCAACCTGTATTGTAACCGAATGTTGTATTTCCTGCTTTGGGGAACGATGGTTCCCGCCGTCCATTCAAGATAGAGCGGAACGTCCAACCCCATTGTATTTACGGCAACCACAGCCCCCCCAACATCCCGATGCTGTCCCGTATTGACAAATGATATTCCCGATTCTTCCAATCCATTGATGCGCGTCCCGGAGGAGTTGTTATAAGGATATCCGGCGGTAGTAATATCTTCGAAAGCATATTGATCATTAGGGATATGATATGCGTAGCGCAGAGGTGTATTAATTGTCGGATCTGCAGTTGATCCCTGTAAGAAAATCATGTTTGCCGGAAAATTGCCGTCAGGTTCTTCTCCTGACCAATTGTTGAATTCGAAACCATTCAACAACGAAATTTGTGCCGGAGCAGGATGTACCAGCACCTCGATCGGAATGACCACCGGCTGATGGTTTCCATCGGTAACGATGAGGTTAAAACGACCGCTTCCGGTAGTTTCAGGAACAATGGACAATTCAGACTGGGAGAGGTTCACCGAAAAAGCCTCACTTTCATTGCCGGACAATCCGTATCCGAGTTCGTCTCCATCCGGATCGACGATCAATTCATCCAAATCCAATACTTCAGGAGCGTCTCCCGCTATTAATTCCAGACGGTAAAGTGGATATTCCATTCCAGGTGGAAGATTTAAACCGGACATCGGAATAGCATCTATCGCAAGATTGTCAATGATATTGTCTCCGATCAATCCACCCTCACCCTGGGCCATTTCAATTTTAATCCTGAATTCCGGATTGTCAGAAACTCCGGAAATAGCTGAAAAATCTACGTTACAGACTACCGGTGT
>CAZJLZ010000322.1:0-4578 GCA_964546775.1 uncultured Cryomorphaceae bacterium
GTTGAAGGATCCTCCTAAATTTTCACCATTGGCATAATGGCCGATGGCAACATTTTCATTACCACTTTGATTTCTACTTCCGGCAACGTTACCAATATATGTATTATATTGGCCAGTAGTCATGTTAAGTCCCGATCGGTAGCCTATAAAAGTATTGAATTTAGCCGTGGTTACACTAAGTGCACTTTGAAATCCAATGAAAACATTCTCATCAGTATTTGTAGCATTTCTACCAGACTGGCTCCCCAGAAATACATTGTAATTTCCAGCTGTTAAATCTTCGGCAGCATAGGCGCCCATAAAAATATTGTTGCTGCCGGTGTTGAATGCTGTTCCGGCAAGACTTCCCACCAGTGTATTTGCAACGCCGGTTGCGAGTGTAGGTGCGGTTTGATTACCCAGAAAAGTATTGTTTATCCCAGTACCAGCTGCTCCGCTTTGTTCACCGATATAAATACTTGAACTGGTCCAATGCAGCGTTTTCCCATCAAAGCGCATCTGGTCTGTTGCGCTTTGAGCTCCGAAACGAATGATGTCTTCATCAGGACTGTTCTCTACAGACACCCAGGTGTCACTATCGGCATCGCGAATTTCGTGAACGGGAAAAGTAATTTCGATCCATATTGTACCATTGTAAAACCAAAATGTATTGGTGCTGGTATTGAACACAAGTAAACCTGTTGCCGGTGCGACTATGGTGGTATGGGTGGCCAGCCGCGGTATCAAAATTCCCTTATCCGGTGAAGCGATATCGAGCATTGCTGATGGGTCCGGATTGTTACCACTCTCATTGATGGCAATATTTTGCGCTCCAACCCATCCTGAAAACAGGAAAAGCAATGAGAATAAAATCCATTTACTCATCTCAGAAAGGTATTAATATTGGTTATGCTATGATTTCAAAGGTAATCAATCCAAGTGGACATAGCAACAGATGTCATGTCTGTTGTACCTAACCGAGGAGTGCATTTAAAGAAAAAAAGTCTGAAAACAGCTAATCGTACTGCGGGTTGGTCTCGCGGTTCCAGGTAAGTTCCGAAATGCTATCGCCGTTTTTAAAATAATACTTACCGGTTTTATCAATCACCTTCCGGTATTCATCGGCTTTATTTCCCAGTACTACAATCCGACGGATAATCACTTTATTTCCCACGTTATCTGATTCCTCGGTAACACCCTGAGGATATTCCTGAGCCAGTTGAGACAGGTAATAATCATTATAATCTTTAGGTGCATTTGCCTGAACTGCAAAAGCGCTTTCACGCGCTTTTCTGGCACGCAATTCAGCCAGTTCGGAAGCTTGTTTCTGTCGTACTGCGTTATTCTCTTTTACCATTTCAACTTCTTCAGAATTGTCTTTAATGATTGTTTCCATCACCGCCTTCTCATCTTCTTTTTGTTGTTTTTGGCGAGCAACTTCCTTCTGAGCTTTTTCGATTTGCTTCTTTTCTTGTTGTACCCGCTTTGCATCCTGTTGCTCTATATTCTTTTTGCGGTCAACAACGCTTGCAGTAACTGATTTCCGGCGGTCTTCAAAATCTTTATTTCGATCCTGAATGTTTTCTTCCTGTTGTTGAACACTCTGATAATCTTTCTTGTTTTTACCGCTTTCGTTTTCAATTTTATCCTTTCGAAAATCGTTGTACTCTTTAGTCTGTACCTCAAAAGCAGCTACCGACTTTTGTCTGGATTCTTCTCCACCCTCGCGAATATTCTGCAGTACTTCTTCTGTGTCAGCAGTATGCTGTTGGGCCTTCTGAATTTGCTTACGCTCTTTTTCCAGATCTTTTTTCTGTTCAGTTTCCAAAGCCTTTTTATAATTCTTCACGCGGTCAGCAACCTCTTGTTTGGCCACTGATGCATCGGCATATAACTCATCCGATTGCTGTTTAAAAGCATCCACTTGTTGCAGGTAATTCTGGCTGCGATCTGTTTCATTTTCACGAGCAGCCAGCGACTTTTCTTCCTGTTCTTTTTTGAACCGCTTAATGCGATCGTATTTTTCAGCTTCTTCCCGCAACCGGGCTTCCCTCATAAACCGCTCGGCTTCATCTTCTGTTTCTGAATCAACCGATGCACCTCCCCGCCGTTTATTTCCCCGATTTAGCTGGCGTTCTGCTTCGAGCTCCGCAAGTCTTTCTTCTTCTGCACGGCGCTCCTCCTGCTCACGAATGAGCAGTTCAATCTCCTGAATTCTCGATTTCGGGTAAAATTCTGAGGGTTTCAGAGCCAGGGCTTCCTGATAGTTGCGCAATGCAACATCGTATTCTGATTGCCCCATTTTGCGGTCTGCAACTTCGATGTATGTGTTGTATTCCTCATCCAAAACTGCTTTTTCTTGTTGCTGTTGTTCCAATCGAAGTCGTTCTTCCTCTTCTTCTTTCCGCTTTTTCTCGGCTTCCAATTCGGCCAACCTTTCTTTTTCTGACATTTCTTGTCTGGCGGCAACTATTTCTTCGATAGCAGTGATTTTTTCTCCGGTGTAACTATCGGATGGTTTAATTTCCTGAGCTTCGCGGTATTTAATAAGAGCTCTGTCATAATCCTCTACCTTAAACAATGCATCGGCATCGGCTATGATCATATTGTACTGTTTATCCACTGCCCGATTCTCAAGCATATCCGCAAGCAATTGTTCAGCGTTCTGCAATTTTTGTTTTACTGGCTCATCGTCCGGAATCAAAGCCAGTGCTTCGTTATATCTTGTTACTGCATTCTGATACTCCTTTGCAGCTATAAACTCGTCACCGGAAGCTACTATCCGATCAAATTCTTTTCTCACTTTTGCATGTTCTGCTTCAAGCTCTTTTAAGCGTGCCTCTTCTTCTTGTTGCTGTGCAAGCAATGCCTCTTCTTCTTTCTGCTTTTCGAGATCAGCGATGGCTTGCTTAGCTGCAGCAATACGTTCGGGCGGATAAGTCTCTTTCGGTTTCAGTTCACCTGCACGTTCGAAGGCTTCAATGGCCCCTTCGTAATTCTTTCCTGTAAACTTGCGATCTCCTTCTTCAATAGCTTCAAGATAATTTTGTTCGAGATTCTGCTGACTACGCAACTCATCCAATAATTTCTGAGATTCTGTAATTTTATTGGGTAAGTGTTTATTATCCGGATTCATTTGAAGAGCTGCGTCATATTGATCAATAGCCTTCTGATACTCTTTTTGGGTAAAAAATTGATCACCACTTTCGACCAGGTTATTGAATTCGGCAAGTTCTTCCGCCAATTTTTGCTCTTCGGCTTTTTTGCGCTCTTCTTCCAATCTCTTCTCTTCTGCAAGCCGATCCTGCTCAGCAATATAATCACGAATCTCTTTGATTTTCTGTTGCGGATATGATTCGTCGGGTTTTAGTTCTCCGGCAAGTTCAAAACTTTCCAAAGCTTCATTGAACTTTTCTGATTTCAACTCAGCGTCCCCTTTTTCTATTGCCTTGGTATATTGCTGGTTCAACGATTCCATTTCAGCCAACTGCTCTATTCGAGCCTTTGCATCTTCAATCTTTTCGGTGACTGCAGAATCACCGGGTTTCAACCCTAGCGCTTCTTCATAGCTCTTGATGGCCTCATCATATGCCGCGTCGGCAAAGTGCTCGTTTCCTGTGGTCACCAGGGTATTGAACTGCTCTTCAAGTTCCTTTTCCCGTTCAGCGGCTTCCAACTCATTCCTAATTTCCTCAATCCTTTTTTGTGCTTCCGCGATTCTGTCCTGTGGATATTTCTCTTCTGGTTTTATTCCGAGTGCAGATTGGTAAGAACTAATCGAAGTCTCAAAATCTGCGCCTTTGAATTGAGCATCTGCCTGTGCAATCAAATCTGTATATTCCTTCTCTCGTGCTTTCTGAGCCAAATAATCGGCTTTGGCGGCTTCTGCTGCTTTTAGTTTCACTTCAACATCAGCATTCTTGGGTTTTAAGGAGAGTGCTTCATTGTATTTTGAGATCCCTTCATCAAAGTCCATCGCTTTCACCAGGTTATCTCCTTTTCTAACCAATTCGTTGAACTGTTCATTCTCAGCTTCGAGCTTTTTCAAAGCTTCAATTTTTGCATTGGCGGCGGCAATCTGGTCTTTGGGATATTTCTCTTCCTTTTTTATCTCCAAAGCCTCCTCATATTTAAGAATTGCCTTGTCAAATTCTTCTGTTCGCATGAAGTCGTCACCGGCTTTGAGTGCCGCTTCATATTTTTCTACATCCACCCGGGAAGCGTTGTATTCAGCCAGTTTATCTTCAGCACTTTTCAGCTTCATTAAAACCATGGGATTTTCAGGTTTGAGCTTCAGTGCTTCTTTATAATCTGCAACCGATTCCTGGTATTGCTCTTTTAAAAAAGAATCGTCAGCAGATGCGACGAGTTTTTCGAATTCCTTTTCGAGCGCTTCAAGTTCTTTTTCCTCCTCTTCCGTCTCCGCAAGTTTGTCTTTGGCTCCCTTCTCCCATTCCCGCATCAGGCGATTCAGCTCATCTTTTATTTCCTGGGTATATGCAAAGTCAAATTCGAGTGCTCCCGTGTTCGGATTGTACTTCGCTTTTCCAATGGGTTTTTCGAGCAGAGTGATATCCAGACCTTCGATCTCCTCAAAGA
>CAZJLZ010000323.1:0-3003 GCA_964546775.1 uncultured Cryomorphaceae bacterium
ACTGTTTGCAGTACTCCGGCCAGATCGCGTTCTGTGCGGATCAATCTTCGCAGGAAATAGTAGACGTACACCGGCATACTCAACTTCAGTACAAATTCAATGGCCAGCAATGAAAACGGTTCGAACAGGAACAGGAAAAAACAACCGAGCAGCATCGCCACAGACCAATACCCGAAAAACCGGTCGAGTTTACTGACAGGTGAAACGCGGTATTTAAAAATCGCCAGCACACAAAGAACCGGTGTCAAAACTCCCACGATATAAAGCGGCGACAGAAAAGGCGACACCTCTTTGAGAAAATAAAAATTATCGATTATCGGGCGTAGCAAGACCAGCAGGATGAACCAACGCAGAATCCAGGGTTGTTCCCCCAACCAGATTTTCCACTCTTTCCACTTCATGTGCGGGCGGTAAATTTAGCCGCTTTGCATCGATTGCAGTATGGTGCGAGTAATAGATTGGTAACTGAACTTTTCAACAGCTTTCGTAGCCCTTTCGCTGCGGGGTATCCGATCAATTTGTTGCAACGACGATTGCAGATCTTTGGATAATTGATTACCGTAGTACATACCGCCCTCTCCGTTCAATTCCAGATGCTCCAGACTCTTTGACGGAGGCAGCAACAAATACAATCCCGTTCCCATTCCTTCGAAAACCGAAATGGCGGTGATCGGCCAGAAACCGATATCCGCAGCGTTGTAGAGCGCGTTCAGTTCTTCACGAGGTACAAATGGTTTCATGAAAAAAGCATCGCGCATCGGACTTTTTTCAAGTCTGCTCCGAATTCCGCGACCGATCTCGTCATCAACCAGCCCAACAATGAGACATTTGATTTGCTCACCCTGTGCAACCAATTCTTCAACAGCTTGGAAAAGCGGATCGAAATTTTTGTTTCCACCCATCCGCGCGGTCGTGATCACAAGCACTTCTTCAGGCTGCAGTTTGAATTCACGCCTCCGGAATTCGCGCAACTCTTCGCTGTGATAAAACCATTGGTGATCGAATCCCAGGCTGATCGGAACTTGTTTTTGTTGGAGCAACTTCCCAGCCTCAACGCTGATCCACTCCGGCACGACGTCGGCCGTTTCTGGTGTATAAGTGAAGACTTTATCAGCCACCCGCATCGCTTTTTCGTACACCGGCTTTTTGAAGAAAAATCTCAACAATCGTTGTTTCCAGTCAAGGTTCAGGTAGGTGTTTTGATTGTCGCCAAGCAATATGGCGAGCGGATAATTTCCGCTTCTCAAAATAGGTTTAGGAAATACTTTACCCAACCCGATAACCACCACCAAATCGGGATTAATTTGAGTCAATGTTCGGCGGACATGTCGCGCCCAAACCAATTGCCCAAGTGAAAAAAACGGTTTCAATCGGTGAACCATCACTCCTTCGTCAACACTTCTTCCCGACAAGAAACGACCCGGAAATTTATTGCTCACATAAACTGGAACTACGGTTGTCGTCACTATCGACACTTCGTGTTCGAGCTGCTGGAAGGCTCTTGCCAGGTGAACTTCCAGGTAGCCAAGTTCAGGAATGTAATGACCACAGACAATCGTAAGTTTCAACGGTGTTCCGGATTAAGGCAATAAAAAAAGGCCGCTATTTGCGGCCTGTAAATATGGTAAAAATGTGGTACGCTTATCGTTTATGCCTTCTTTCAGAGGAAACACTAACTGCTTTACGACCTTTTCTTCTGCGCGCTCTCACCACCCGGCGCCCGTTGGCTGTTGCCATGCGCTCTCTGAATCCGTGCTTGTTTCTTCGCTTTCGCTGCGATGGTTGAAATGTTCTTTTCATGACAGTCTCAATTCTTTAACTATAAGTGTTCTTCAAAAAGGACTGCAAAAATATGGCTTTTTTGTATAGTGGCAAGCGCTTTTGAAAATAAAACAGAAGTATTTTGGGTCACCAAAGATAAAACTGCTTGAATGCGTTGATTCAATACATTTCGAAAACGGTTTTGAAATTCGCTCCCTTAATTTCGCATTGAGACAAATTGCCGTAACTTTGCCGACTTTCTCACCTATGGCACGCAAGCGCAACTCAAAAACTCCCAAAGAAAAAGTTTCCAAAGAAGCCTGGAAGAAGTCCATCCGGCTCTTTCGCTATCTCGGCCCCTACAAAGTCAGATTTGGCTTCGGATTGTTTTTTCTGTTGTTGACCGGAGGAACCGCGCTGGTTTTTCCAGAATTAATGGGCCGGCTGGTAGACAGTGCCAAAGAAAGCGATTACACTACCGCCAATAATATTGCGCTCATTCTGTTTGGCATCCTGGTCGTTCAAAGCATTTGTTCGTTTTTCAGGGTTTATTTGTTTGTCTACGTGACGGAACACGCGCTATCCGATCTGCGCAACGACATTTACCAACACCTGATCAGCCTGCCACTTACCTTTTTCAACCAAAAAAGGGTCGGTGAATTGAACAGTCGCATGACGGCCGATATTACCCAAATCCAAAGTACGTTAACCACTACCATTGCCGAGTTTCTACGCCAGACCATACTGATTGTCGGGGGGTTGATTTTGTTGACGTACATATCGCCAAAGCTCACGCTGCTGATGTTGTCAATCGTTCCGGTGCTCGCCATTTTTGCAGTGGTGTTCGGAAGGTTCATCCGGAAGATTTCGCGCGAAGTGCAAGACCGCGTGGCAGAATCCACGACCATCATCGAGGAAACATTGCAGGGAATTTCCATCGTAAAATCGTTTACCAACGAGGTTTTTGAAACGCTTCGATTTAGAAAAAGCGTCAATGAAATCGTAGAGATTGCCATCAAAGGTGGCATCTACCGGGGAGCCTTCGCGGGGTTCGTTATCTTCTGCATTTTCGGAGCGATTGTAGCCGTGGTCTGGATGGGTGTTAGACTTTCCATAGAAGGCAGCATCACCATCGGAGAGTTGATTTCATTTGTTCTGTATTCAGTTTTTGTCGGCGCATCAATCGGCGGAATTGCAGAACTGTACGCGCAAATCCAACGTGCCATTGGCGGAATTGAGCGT
>CAZJLZ010000324.1:0-3823 GCA_964546775.1 uncultured Cryomorphaceae bacterium
TTGCGGGCAAACCATAAGCTGCCGTTTTTCCTGTACCTGTTTGTGCCAGACCAATAAAGTCTGATTTGTTTTCAAGCAGGAAAGGTATTGCCTGCTCTTGAATGTCTGTGGGTTGGGTGATTCCTCTCTTCGCCAGAGCGGATACCCATTGATCTGATAATCCCAGTTCCTGGAATGATTTCATGTGTTTGTGTTTTTAGTGTAAATCACCGGTCACATGGAACTCGCAATTCTGGAAAATCAGTGGGAGAGATCAATGGTACTGATGCTTGTTTCGATAGCTTCTCAAAAACGCTGCAAAAGTACGGTTTTTATCAATAGGAATTACATCGCCCCTTCATTTATTATTCAAGGGCACAAAATAAACGACCCGGAGACTCTGAAAAGAGAGCATCCGGGCCGCTTTTTTATTCTTTAAAATCTACTGAATGAATTAGGATATTTCTATCGACTTACTCTTCTTCAACTCTTCAGCTTTTGGAATGACAACGGAAAGTACGCCGTTGTTTACCTGAGCTTTAATATCATCTTCGCGAACTTTTTCAGGGAGTCTGAATGAGCGCGTGAAAGAGGAATACTGAAATTCTCTGCGGCTGTACTGTGCCTTCTCATTCTCTTCGTTGTGCTCTTCGGTTCTTTCGGAAGAAATGGTCAGCAACCGATCGTTCAACTCGATATTAATATCCTTCTTGTCGAACCCTGGAATAGCCAATTCAACCTCAAACCGGTCTTCCAGTTCCTTAATGTTGGCAGAAGGAAGGTTGTTGCCTCCGTTTGAATTGAAAAATTCGTTTTCGAAAAAATTATCGAATAGCGGGCTGAATGCTGGTGTGTGTTTTTTAAATTTTGTGAGTGTCATGATGAATTTGTTTATTGGTTTTACTTCAATTTCATTTGCTGATTCCCTTTTCAAATCAAATGCCGATGCGTAAATTAGGACAAAATGTACGTGGAAAACCCTCTTAAACAGACATTATGGCTTCTTAGTCAAGAATTTACTGACAATTTTTCCGAATGAGTATGGATGAAGTGCGGAGATATGAAAATAGTGATGGAATTGCCCTTTCAAAAGAAGAGTGGATAGAATATCTGGAAGAAATTGATTTTGAAAGTTATCGGAATATTCAGGGGCTTTATGATATGTGGAATGAAGATTTTACCACCGAGCTCAAAGCCGTGTTGGCAGAATATTATCAAAAAAGGAAAGCGCGGTTCCGTAAGACTGGCCGATAGCAGGGATCCGTGGAACACTGGTGATTTTTGGTACATTTACCGCTCGTGAACCACCCTGAGTATGAATGAGTCTGTTCTAAGAGCGCTGCTCCGCCTTTTCGCACTGGTTACAGAAGTCACCGATGATCTCACCATCGAACTGGTGAAAAATCAGGTGCGCGCCTATCTCCAACACAAAATCGCATCCCGCTATCTGGAAACATATCTCGCTGAATTCGAGGAATACCTGTTCCTGTTTTCAAAACCTGCTGGTCCCGGAGGTGAGAAAAAGGCCCGCAAAGTCAGTACCCTCGGATCTGTAAAGGTGATCATGGTCTGCGAAAAGATCAATGAAAACCTGAGTCGGAATGAGAAAATAACGGTGTTGATCCGACTTACGGAATTCGTTCACAAGGGTGGCCAGATTTCTTTTCGTGAAAGCAATTTCCTCGAAACGCTGGCTAAAATCTTCAACGTCGACGATGAAAGTTATGCGCTTATTCAGCATTTTGTCATCAACGATGATCTGGAACACAAATCTTTGTTGTACATCGGAACCGAAGGAGGTACAGACAACTGGCTGCAACGCGAAAGGCTCTCAGGTCGGATTGTGGTATTGCTCCTTCCCGGCTCTAATGCAATTTATCTGAAATACACTGGGACGGACATGTTACGTATCAACGATGTACCGATGGATCCGCAGACAGTGTACATGATGAACGAAGGTGGTGTCGTCACCGGGATTGATTTTAAACCGGTTCATTACAGCGACCTTCAGCACACCTTCTATTCCAAAGACTACGATCAACAAATCATTTTCAAGGCAGAAGGCATATCCTTCAAATTCCCCAACGGAACCGTCGGTTTGCACCCGCTGAATATTTCTCAAAATTCTGGTTCGATGGTGGGAATCATGGGAGCGTCCGGAGCCGGAAAATCCACCTTGTTGAATATTCTCAACGGAAATCTTCAACCGGAAGCAGGAGAATTGACGATCAATGGAATTGCGGTACACAGCAAACCTGCCAAACAACTGATCGGCTACGTCCCACAGGACGACCTCTTGATTGAAGAACTCACCGTTTTTGAAAACCTCTATTACAGCGGCCTGCTCTGTCTTCCGGGATTATCCAAAGTGGAACTCACAGAGTGCATCATTGCATTATTGAAGCGAATCGACTTGTACGAAACCAGAGATCTGCGCGTCGGTTCTGTACTCGACAAGCGCATCAGCGGAGGTCAGCGCAAAAGATTGAATATAGCGCTCGAATTGCTTCGCGAGCCGGCAGTTTTGTTTGTAGACGAGCCAACCAGCGGCTTATCATCCCAGGATTCTGAAGTGGTCATGCAACTGCTGAAGCAACTCACACTCAAAGGAAAAGTGATTTTTGTAGTCATTCATCAACCCTCTGCTCATATCTATAAATTGCTCGACAAGTTGCTTTTGCTGGACAAAGGCGGCTATCCGGTTTACCAGGGGCACGCCATGGAAGCGCCGGGGTGGTTTCGTCAACAGGCGGGTTACATTGCAAGTCCCGGAGAAGAAGGTTTGGGCAGCGCGATGATCGATCCGGATGAAATGCTGCGAATTCTGGAAGCCAGGCAGGTGGATGAATTCGGACGTTTTACTTCAGAACGCGTACGCACTCCGGAAGAATGGTATGAGCTCTATAAATCTGAACTAAAGGCAGAACGGGACAAACAATCGCAAACGGTAACATCCGGTCGAAAAGTTTATCATGTTCCCTCTCACTGGAGACAATTCGGGGTTCACCTCAAGCGGAATTTACTGGCAAAAGTGCGCAACCGACCATTTCTTCTGGTGGCACTACTTGAGGCGCCCATTCTCGCATTGATCATTGGATTCTTTACGCGGTTCACGATTGGTACCGAAGACGACCCCACCACTTACCTGCTCTATTACAATAAAAATTTACCGGCTTATTTATTCATGGCTATCGTGGTGGCCATTTTTGTGGGGATGCAGATCAGCGCAGAAGAAATCATCCGCGACCGAAAAATTCTGAAGCGCGAATCTTTTCTCAACCTGAGTTGGTCCAGCTACCTGAACAGCAAAGTACTTTACTTATTGATATTGTCTGGTCTTCAATCGTTTTTGTTGGTGATCACCGGAAATCTGATGTTGGAAATCCAGGGAATGTACCTCTACTTTTTCATGGTGCTCTTCCCTACTTTTGTGTTTGCCAACCTGGTCGGACTGAACATTTCCGCAGCGTTCAAATCGGTAGTCACCATCTACATTCTGGTTCCTTTCCTGGTGGTGCCACAATTGCTGCTGAGCGGAGTTATTGTAGATTTTGATACGTTGCAACATCCCGAACGACAAGGAAAAGAAACGCCTGTGATTGCCGACCTTATGGTGGCGCGTTGGGCATATGAGGCACTCGCCGTAGCGCAGTTCAAACACAACCACTACCAGCGACATTTCTTTGAGGACGAGATTGAAAAACACGAAGCGCTGTACCAGTTTTCGTTTCGGTTGCCGAAACTACAGAATGTCAATCAACAGGTTAAAAAATGGATGAGCGAACCAGAGACCCCAAACCAATTGGAGAACCACCTTACTTTGCTACGTCGCGAAGTTGCCGAA
>CAZJLZ010000325.1:0-5257 GCA_964546775.1 uncultured Cryomorphaceae bacterium
GATATTCCTCGCTGCGTTCCGGACGGAAATCGGTAATAACAACGACCGGTAAATCTACTTGTGGCAAAGTATCGTCTTCTGTGATCAAAACCCCCAATGCCCGGTGCGGGTCACGACTTTCTGTTTGGGCAACTACAGAAGTTCCAATAAACAAAAGTAAGACGAATGGGATGTTTGAGTATTTGAAAAACATACTGTGACATTTAACGATAAATGTAAACAGATTGTTATCAAGAAGAGTGCCTAATTTCTATTGTTTCTCCAGTTAGAAGAAACTGCGCGGTGAGATGGAGGAGACAGAACCGGAACAGAGCTTTTTTTGAGTATGGTTGCGATAATAGCAGCAATCTCGATTTCATCCGGATTTTTCTGATCCATTAATTCCGGCTTAAAATAATTCTGTACAAAATGCGTGTCGAATTTACCAGATTTAAAAGCCTCGTGATTCATAACAAATAGACAAAACGGTAAAGTCGTCGTCACACCTGTTATTTCATAGTCGTCGATTGCTCTTCGCATACGTGCAATGGCCTCTTCGCGGGAAGCTCCATGTACAACCAGTTTGGCAATCATCGGATCATAATAAATGGGAATGGTCATGCCTTCTTCAAACCCATCGTCCACGCGAACTCCGGGGCCTTTTGGTATTCGGTAGGTTTTTAAATCTCCGATATCTGGTAAAAAATCATTCACCGGATCTTCAGCATATACTCTTACTTCAATGGAATGGCCATTTATTCTGAGATCATCCTGTGTAAAAGTCAATTCTTCTCCCCGAGCAATTTTAACCTGCTCCTTTACCAGATCTTTACCAGTGATCATCTCAGTGACGGGATGTTCGACCTGGAGCCGGGTGTTCATTTCCAGAAAGTAGAAATTGAGATTCTCATCAACCAGAAATTCTACCGTTCCTGCCCCTACATAATTACACGCTCTGGCAACGTCACAGGCGCTGGCTCCCATTTTCGCACGCAATTCGGAAGTAAGAATACTGGATGGTGCTTCTTCTATCACTTTCTGATGGCGGCGCTGCACAGAACATTCCCGTTCAAAAAGATGCAGAACATTACCATGCCTGTCTGCAAGAATCTGGATTTCGATGTGTCGTGGTGAAGCCACATACTTTTCTATGAATACCGATCCATCTCCAAATGCCGAGATGGCTTCAGAAACCGCCCGGTTCATCTGTGATTCGAATTCATCTCGATTTTCGACAATACGCATACCTTTTCCACCACCACCGGCAGAAGCTTTGATCAATACTGGAAATCCGATTTGCTCAGCTATTTGAGCGGCAAGGTTGACGTCGGTTATTGCTTCATCTACTCCCGGCACGAGCGGAATATTATACCTCTTGACCGCCGCCTTTGCGGCCAGTTTACTCCCCATTAGTTCAATGGCATCCGGATCCGGGCCGATGAAAACGATGCCCGCCTCGGTTACTTTTCTCGCAAATCCCGCATTTTCGGATAAAAAACCATAACCTGGATGGATTCCATCTACATTATATGAAAGAGCGGCTTCCAGAATTTTATCACCGAGCAGGTAGGATTTGGCCGAAGGCGCAGGACCGATACAAACAGCCTCATCGGCATATCGAACGAAAGGCGCTGTCCGGTCTGCCTCGGAATAAACCGCAACTGAAGCAATACCCATTTCACGCACGGAGCGCATGATACGCAATGCGATTTCGCCCCTGTTTGCAATGAGTATTTTATTCATTCCGTAAATTTAAGCCAGTACACTCTTTACCTTGTCTGCTGCTTCCTGCAACAATACTGCAGAAAGAACTTTTAGTCCTGATTCGTCAATTAATTTTTTGGCTTCTTCGGCATTGGTACCCTGAAGGCGGATAATGATAGGAACATCAATATTGCCAATGTTCTTGTAGGCATCTACAATGCCCTGGGCTACGCGGTCGCAACGAACAATTCCTCCAAAAATATTGACCAAAATTGCTTTTACAGTAGAATCCTTCAGGATAATTCTGAAAGCCTTTTCTACACGGGCAGCATCTGCAGTTCCTCCTACATCCAGAAAATTGGAAGGCTCTCCACCAGAGAGTTTGATGATATCCATCGTTGCCATTGCCAATCCGGCACCATTTACCATACAGCCTACGTTGCCGTCGAGTTTTACATAGCTCAGACCGGCTTCTCCGGCTTCCACTTCTGTCGGATCTTCTTCAGATTTATCGCGCATGGCGGCATAATCTGGGTGGCGGAAAAGTGCATTGTTATCAAGCGTGACTTTCGCATCAACGGCTATAATTTTATCGTCCGAAGTCTTCAGTACCGGATTGATTTCAAACAAACTCGCATCGCAACCAATAAAAGCATCATACAACGACGCGATAAATGTCTGCATTTGTTTAAAAGCTTGTCCACTCAATCCAAGATTAAAGGCAATTCTTCTGCATTGAAAAGGCATTATTCCTACTGCAGGATCGACCTCTTCCTTAAAGATGAGTTCAGGCGTGTTTTCTGCAACCGCTTCTATATCCATTCCACCTTCAGGCGAATATACTACCACATTCTTTCCGGATTGCCGATCGAGTAATACCGACATATAAAATTCTTCCGGCTCGCTGGCCCCCGGATAATAAACATCCTGTGCTATCAGCACCTTATTAACCTTTTTACCCTCTTCTGAGGTTTGTGTGGTCACCAGGGTTCCACCCAAAATGCCGTCAACTTTTTCGGTGACTTCGTGTAAGCCTTTTGCAATCACCACACCATGTGACCCTGTTTCTTTGACAGTACCTTTACCACGGCCCCCGGCGTGAATTTGTGCCTTTATGACAAACCACTCGGTTCCGGTGTCTGCTGTTACTTGCTCTGCTACCGATTTTGCCTTTTCTACGCTATCTGTTACAGCACCTTCCTGCACCGATACTCCGAAGCTTTTAAGGATTGATTTTGCCTGATATTCGTGAATGTTCATTGTGCTTTTTATTGAGCGCCAAAAGTATAATTAATGATTGGATACCCCAAGTACGATTATTCCCTAAAGTACATCTGAATTTACAAAACCTTAGTTCATTCTCCTCGTATAGAAGGGATAAAATTCAAGATGAGATCATGAGGTATTTCATTTCTTTAATGCTGCTCACCAATTTATTTTCCACTCACCCAAGCTGGTGTCAGGAAGAGCTTTCTGTATACACGCTGGCTCAGCAGGCATTCGCCGAAGAAAAATTTACTGAAACTGTAGAATTGCTTCAGCAGAGCGACATTTCTGCTCAGTCATATGAATCACTTTTGCTACTGGGAGATGCCCGGCAGAAAAATGAAGAGTATGAACTGGCGATCGAAGCATACAATCAGGCAGAATTAATGAATAATTCAGATGTAGAGCTCTATATCAACAGGGCTTCCGCAAAAATCTGGAGTGCGCAATACAGCGATGCATTTAAAGATCTGAATAATGCTACTTCTCTTGCCGGGGAAAACTACCGCACAGAATATTACCTGGGTGTTGCGAACTATTATAAATTCAACTTGAAAGCTGCTGTTAAATCTCTTGACAGATGTGTAGAATTGAATCCTGAATATGCCCCGGCTTATTATTTGCGCGCTGCCTGTTTGGGCGAGCTGGGAAAGTATAAAACAGCCATTGGAGATTATTCGAAAGCGTACGACCTGGATCCATCCTTAACGATTGCCTTATTCAATATTGCGGTTTTAAAATACCATGACCATGATTTGGCCGGCGCTCAGAGTGATCTTACCCAGTTGCTGGAAAGCGACCTGGACAATCACGCAGAAATCTATTATTACCGTGCAGAATGCTCTTATATGCTCAAGGATAAACAGGCGGCTTGTATAGATTATAGTGAAGCCATGAAACGCGGAGATAGCCTGGCTACTGAAATTTATGATAAATTCTGTCTGAAAGGCGAACAACGAAAAGACCTTCCCAAGCGCAATACACAATCCATTTCGTTATAAAACGGTATCTAAAAGCTCTTCACCACTTCTACCAACAAGCTTTCCATTTTTCTCCGCATTTCGCCGGCCGAAATATCGTAGTGATTCACAATCAATGAAAAGGCAATCATTCTGCCGCTTTGGGACTTAACGAATCCTGCATATCCCCTGTTTCCGGTCATGTATCCACTCTTAGCTCTGAGGTTTCCCTCCAGCAATGTGCCTGTTCCGAAATGTTTCAAACTACCACTTTGACCTGCAACAGGAAGTGATTCCAACAACCACTTCCTATTCGCTCCGGAATAACCGAACATCAACATCTCGGCGAGTTGTTTAGCAGAAACCGTATTGTAATGCGAAAGTCCGCTTCCATCTTTTATCATCAGCCCTCGAACATCCCCTGGCAAACGCGCTTTCCAGAAATCTTCAACGAAGTCTGTTCCACTTTCCATTCCGTTTAACTCTTTCCCCATTAAAATCATCAGAGCTTCCGCAAATAGGTTTACACTTCGTTGATTTGTTTCACGAACAATTTCGTGTAGCGCAGGTGATTCATGTCGATGCAATAAGAACAAGGTATGTACGGGTAATTTCTCTTTCCAATGAATCTGCATTTCTCCATTCCATTCTACTCCCAAACCTTCTGCAGTCTTCATGACGCTGGACGCGAAATAAATACCGGGCTGTGGAATAGCACCTTTAATGGTAAACGAGCTTCTGTTTGCCGGTAACTTACCGCGGACGAGGATACTGTTTTGTTCAGGATGTCCAAAACAAAATGTCTGATCATTGGATATACCTGCCGCTACAACGTCGTGGTCCACATCAAGTCCGGAAATTTCGGGACTGATTTGAATGATCTCGGCCGATTCACCAATAGCTCCGGTTCTGAAAGTAACCGAAAACACATTTTCAAGAAAATTAACTGACTGTGGAATTGCTGCATAATAATTCGTCAGGTCTTCCCAGCTCCAGGTTCCCGGAACCAGTGGGGTAAAATTAGACTGATCAACAATAAAATCACCATTTACATTTCGGATTCCAGCCTTATGAATGGCCTCAGCAAACGTATTGATGAGAACTTCAGGATGCACCCCGATATGCGGAGAACCAAAAGTCGGGTCACCTTCTCCGGATAAATACAAATTTCCTTGCAACACTCCGTGGCCATCAATTGTACCACTGTACCTTAGTTCCGTACTAAAAGTTCGGTCGGGGCCAAATTGTTCCAGTGCCGCAATTGTGGTTGATACCTTCATCATTGATGCAGGAATCATGGATTTTTCTCCGTTGAACTCCGCGAGTACATTGCCGTTTTCCACATCTAT
>CAZJLZ010000326.1:0-5174 GCA_964546775.1 uncultured Cryomorphaceae bacterium
AAAGGATCTTTTGCGGAATTGGCCATCATGGTCGCCCGCCAATCGTCGGTAACGTTGACATCAACACCATTGGAATCCGTAGAGGCAAATCCAGTAAAGTCATGTCCGTGGCAACCTCCACATTCACCGGAGGCTTTAAAAAGGTCATTTCCCCCGATGGGTAAATCTCCATTGGCGCGCATCGCAAAATATTCGAGTTCATCTTTGGTGTGAAAAGCTTCGGTCTGACTACCAGTGTCGATGTAACTCATTGCGGTGGTTATACCAATGATTAACAGTATAATCCACAACAAGCGGAAACGGGTTAAGAGAGAATGCATGCAGGTTTCTTGAAGTTTGTATCAATCACGCAACGATGTATAAAGAGTTGCTTTGACCGGGCTAAAGTTAAAAAAACGAAAAGAGCAAACACAACTAAAAATTCCGAGACTGTGTATCCCATACCGGCGATTTGAGACGATCAATCAAAGAAGAAAAAGAAATAAACCGCCGCATGATGGGGCTTAACCGCGTCGTAATAACCGATGGTTGAACGCGAAGAATTCATCACCCGTCCATCTTCAACATAACCGATCGTCGATCTGGAGGAATTCATTACCCGACCATCTTCGATGTAACCGATCGTCGAGCGGGAAGAATTCATGACTCTACCATCTTCGATATAGCCGATCGTACTTCGCGACGAATTCAAAACGCGCCCGTCTTCGATATAACCAATCGTTGACCGTGAAGAACTCATTACCCGTCCGTCTTCGATGTATCCGGCTGTAGATCGAGAGGAATTCATCAATCGTTGAGCATCGATCTCATACGCTAAAGACGATAAAATCATCCAAAAGAAATATTTCATATAAAAAAATTTGCGCTTTTTCCTTCAGTTTAAACTTTGAGCTTAAAAATATCGAAATCAACAAATAACGAGGATCAGAATTGACCGTGAAGGTATTGTTTTTTTAACTATTTCAATCTCTTCATGCAACCCGTCCTTTCTTCAGCGAGTCAATATAGCAAAACCAAGAACCATCGTTAAATGAAACCAACCAAATTAACCCTCCTGCTTTTTTCGTTCATTTTTTCATTCGGAGCCCATTCTCAAGAAGGCTTATACCTTGACATTTTCCTAAATAACAATCCCGGATCCGAAGTAAATATTGCCGTAACCATCTATTCTGATGCCAATCCTCCGGTTGAATTTATTGCCGTGACGGACTCAAACGGAAATTTTGGTGATGGATGGGTCTGGATAGATGCTCCGGACTGGACCCATTTCAGTACCGTTCATGAAACCTGTTACGGGTCTATGGATACCACCTGGTTCTATGGCGATTCCCTTGACAATTTTACCGATGTTGGTATTGTATTGGAATATTGTGAGAGCGTAACCATTCCCGGTTGTACCAATCCTGATGCACTCAATTACAATCCCAATGCAACAGTGGATGACGGTTCCTGCCTCATACCTTGCTATAACAATATCATTAGAATAGTGATATATCCTCAGAATAACGGGGATGAAATCTCCTGGAATTTGACTCAGAACGATGAGATTGTCGCCAGCGGTAGTGACTATGGAAGTGATTTCTTTTATGCGGAATGGGTTTGTCTCGAAGACGGTTGCTTCTCGTTCGAAATGTTAGACTCTGAAGGCGACGGCTGGGAAGGCGCCTCGTTTATGGTTGAAGATATGGACCAAAATGAATACGCCTCCGGTTCCCTTTCAGACGGAAGCTATGGAAGTATTGAATTTGGTATCAATGCGAGTTGTGATTCTACAACAATTTTCGGCTGCACGGATCCTATAGCCATTAATTACAATCCTGAAGCAACAATGGATGACGGCTCATGTACTTATGAAGGCGATTGCGAAACCAATGAAATCATGATCCTGTTTAACGCCGATGCCTCGGCCATACTTGAATGGGATTTTTCAAGCGGAGCAGATTTATTGGAGGATGGCGGATATACCGGACTGGGCGCCGTTGAAGAATATATTTTCTGCGTGGAAGATGGATGCTATAACTATACCCTCGAAGACTTTTCAAACACCGAATGGTCGGGACTTGTTTGCATATTTGTCAATGGCCAGGTTTATCTCATTGAACCCGTTACCAACAGTTCCAGCTTGTCTTTTGATATTGATGTAAATGGCGATTGTGAACTCGCCATTGAAGGCTGCACCGACCCGGATGCGTATAATTATAATCCTTCGGCTACCATTGATGATGGTTCCTGCGAGTACATAGCAAGTTGCGAATCAAATGTTGTTCTGGTCGAGATTTTCACCCAGAACTGGGGGGAAGAAATTTCCTGGTCTATTAGCCAGAACGATGAATTCATCACCGCCGGAGGAAATTATGGCAACTATGGTTACTACGGAGCCTGGATTTGTCTGGAGGATGGTTGTTTTACCTTCGAGATGAACGACTCTTTTGGTGATGGATGGAACGGAGCGACTTTCACCATTATGGATACAAATCAAACGGTCTATGCTACCGGAACCCTTCCCTCCGGATCTTTCGGAACTGTTGAATTTGGAATCAATGCGGTTTGCGATTCAACAGAAGCTGTTCCGGGGTGCACCGACCCGAATGCGTACAATTACAATCCCTGGGCTACTGTCGATGATGGTTCATGCGCATCCATAGTAAGTTGTGAATCAAACATTGTGCTGGTTGAGATTGTCACCCAGGAATGGGGTGAAGAGATTTCCTGGACGATCAGTCAGAACGATGAATTCATCGCATATGACGCAGGCTATGAAGATTTCTCTACCACCGAAACCTGGATTTGTCTTGATGACGGATGCTTCACTTTCGAAATGTCGGATGCCTATGGTGATGGCTGGAACGGAGCAACGTTTACCATTATGGATATCAATCAAAATATCTACGCTACCGGAACCCTTTCCTCCGGATCTTTTGGAACTGTAGAATTCGGTATCAATGCAATTTGTGATTCAACGGACATAATATTCGGCTGCACGAATCCCGAAGCAACCAACTATAACCCAAATGCCACCGATGACGACGGGAGCTGTGAATATGAATTCGAATGCAGCATCGACTTTACCGTTGCTCCTGACACAACAGGAGCTCAAGTCATATGGATTACTCCTTCAGAAAATATATTCAATGCACTTTGGGTTGAGTGGGATTTCGGAGATGGAAATACCAGCAGTGATCTCTTTCCGGTTCACACCTACTCCGGTGACGGGCCTTACACCCTTTGCCTCACCGCGTATTTCGAAGAAGCCAATGGCGGATTTTGTGAAATAACCTACTGCGCCGTATTGACAGATGAAATGATCAATCCTCCGGGAATGCAAACCAGTGGATTCTCTATCAATGTTGTGAATCCGGGAGGGGAAACCACAACCATTGAAAAACAGGTAATATCTGAGAACCTCAGCCTTTGGCCAAACCCAACCAGCGGACAGGCCCAGTTGCAATTCTCACAATCCTCCTCTTCTGACCTGTGGATGAACGTCATAGACGTCACCGGAAAAACAGTGAATACCGAACAAATTTCCGGGATTATTGGAGTCAACACCCATCAGATTGATGTTTCAGCTTTGAATCGGGGAATGTATTTCATCCATCTTAGCGGAAACGATTTTAATCTAACTACCCGAATGATTAAACAATAATCCAGAAAAGGAAAAATAATCCCCGTATCTGAAAAGATGCGGGGATTATTTTTGCTGATTTAATAAATAAGTAATCACTCATTGTCTTTTGGTTATAATATAGAATAACAAAACCGATTCATCTTTAAAATGAAATAATTCCGGCTCTGGATTCTGAGATAATCAAGGTAAAGGTTAGTACAGGAATGGCTAATAGTAAAGTAGAAAGCATTAACTATAAAAATTGAAAATGAAGGAGATTTCAAAAAATTTTGATTCCGGGTGCAACTATTGTCATCAAAGCCTGTCAAGTATTTAAACCTTAAAACCATCACAAAAACACGCGTTATGAAAAATTTAAACCTTGTATTGCTAGCTATTCTTTTTAGCCTTTCCGTTTCGGCCCAGACCGGGATTTATTTGTTTGGTCAACTCAACAATTATCCTGGTGTTGAAATGGAGGTCGATGTTACCATTTATACCAACCCGTCGGTTACCACTACGCTCACAATTGAGGCTGACGGTGACATTCAAACCACGTGGATAGATCTTCCTGCCGCAGAATGGAATTATCTTGAAGCTTCATTTACGGATTGCGACGATTCAATTACGACAGAAATCCTTTATGAAGACTCCACAAATGGATTGATCGATGTCTTTATGGAATTGGATTATTGTGTAGGCGGAGACATATACGGCTGTACGCTGTTCAACGCAGACAACTACAATTCGGAGGCAACTATTGACAATGGATCCTGCTATTTTTCGGACTGCGAGATAAATTTCCTGTCGTTTACTGAAACCTGCGGACTTGTACAATTCTTAGCCTTCCCTCCGAATTACAGCTACACCTGGACACTCAACGGAGAGCCTTATGGCGTTTCCGACGGCTGGATTTATTTTTATCCGGAAGAAGCGGGAACCTATGAGTTTTGTGCCCAGATGAATTATTTGGGTTGTGAAGATGCAGTGTACTGTGAAACATTTGTAATCGAAGACTGCGAAATCGAGTGTGCAGAAATTGTACTGGACGTGGAATATAATATTGGTGACAACGGTTGTGCCATTTATGTCACTGCCGGTGGTGAACTAGCCGAATCGGATGTCTGGGATATGGGCGATGGATCTGACCTGATCTACTATGGTGGCGAAATGTCTGTTTATCATGAGTACGCAGAAAATGGTGAGTACGAAGTTTGCGGAACTTTTTACTATGAGAACTGCGTCACCCAAAGTTGCCAGACAGTAATCATTGAAAACTGCATTAACGAACCCGTGTTGGGTTGCACCGATCCGGAAGCCATCAACTACAATCCTGAAGCTACAGAAGATGACGGTTCGTGCATTTACGATGTATGTGAAGTAAGTTTTTCGGTGGTGTATGAATCCTGTGGTGTGCTTCAACTTCTGGCGCAACCTGCGGGTTCAACTCCGTACAACTGGACCGTGAATGGCGAAGAGCAATCCAGTATCAACGGTTCCCTGATCTATTATTTCGATGGAGCCGGAAGCTACGAAGTTTGTGCCGAGATAAATTCTCCCGATTGTG
>CAZJLZ010000327.1:0-8331 GCA_964546775.1 uncultured Cryomorphaceae bacterium
GATTCCTGAAATTTGCGATGCAACTATGATTTCGCGCTTGGCTTTTGGTTTCTTTCTGTAATAAAATTCCGATATGGATTCGGTGATAAGTACCGGCAAAAACGCTTTATCACTGCTCGTACTATCGACATAATCAAAAACAAAATCAAATTTTTTCCAGAGATTTTGATCTTTAAAGTCTTCGTCAACATTGTTGAGGTCAAATTCCATTTTGTTGTACAATTCGTACTCAAAAGCATCGAGCTTTTCGCGATTGTTTACCGGCTTATTGCGGATGATATTTCTGAGAATAGGATGCGCCGGATTTTCACTATCCTTTGCACTCACGGTAAACTCTTTCAACTGAACTTCCCCAGGTGTAAGATAGAGATCAACACGTTGCGGGTGGTCCACACGGACGGCTATTTTCGCGGGTCTATATCCGACGGCCGAAGCAACGAGGCTATCAGTTGCATAGTATGATTCAAGGCTATAGTACCCTTCCATATCAGAGCTGGTACCGATTTTTGTCTGGTCAAAAGCAATGTTGACGAAGGGAATGGGTTCGTTGGTTTTGGCATCGAGCACGTAACCATAAACTTTGGTTTTCTGCGCACTTACCGTTTGTATCAGTCCAGCAAGCAGAAGTACGCACATCCACCTGTATGTCGTCCCTCGGGAAAATTCCATAGATAAAACAGAAGACACTGTCTGCTACGTAAAAATATAAATCGTTGTTAATTTTCTTTACAGATCCTGATTAACTTACTGACATTCTTTTCACCACCCTTTTGGAGATCACAATACTCAGTTCGTACAGAAACATGATGGGAATTGTGACGAGCAACTGGCTGGTAACATCCGGGGGAGTAATCACGGCAGACAATAACAGAACACCTACAATAGCGTGTTTTCGGTATTGACGAAGAATGGCTGGAGTAACCAGTCCCATCCTGGTCAGGAAATAAATCAGTATCGGAAGTTGAAAAATAATTCCTGCCGCCAGGGTAACAGATGTCACGGTCGAAATATATGAACCGAGGTGAATCTGATTGGCTACTGTCTCACTGATTTGGTACCCTCCGAGAAATTGCACTGACAACGGAGCCAGGAGTAAATAACCAAACATTACCCCAGAGGAAAAAAGTACCGAACTATAGAACACCATACCTCTGGCGGCAATCCGCTCATCAGGCCGCAATCCCGGTTTGAGAAATCGCCACAATTCCCAGATAATATAAGGAAAAGCCATAATGATTCCTGCTATTACCGAAGTGACAATATGGGTTGTGAACTGCCCTGACATTGCAATATTCTGAAGGGTAAAAGGCATTTCCTCCATGCAGAACGAGTCGTCCATTCCTAGCCAGTAAGATACTTTGCAGAAAAATCGGTATGTCAGAAACTGCGGGCTTCTCGGCCCGAAAATTACAACATCGAATAAAATGCCTTTGAATGAGAACGCGACAATCGCAAAAAGTAAAATTGCAACCACCGAGCGGATTAACCGCCAGCGCAATTCTTCGAGGTGATCGAGAAAAGACATTTCACGCTCATCGTCCAGTTCATCTGCCATCGCGCAAAAGTACGGATTCAGCGAGAGCTGTTATACAAGCGTCTAAATTGTACGGAAAAATGATGAAAAAGATAACTTTAGCAAGGATTCTCCGTTTACGAATTACTCTACATAAATCACAGGTACAAATTCGTGTTATCGAATTGTGAGAAATGTAAAAATGTGTTAAATTGTAGAGTGAATTTTGAATATAACCTGCAATCAATGCTGCTGTAAGGCAGCAATATAGTATTTTCAGTCATGTCAACAACTGCAACGAGTCAACTCTCACCCAGAGAGGGGCTCAAGAAATTTTTCGGGTTTAACACTTTTAAAGGAGACCAGGAAGCTGTAATTAAAACAATCCTGGAAGGGCAGAACGCCTTTGTTATTATGCCTACAGGGGGTGGTAAATCTATGTGTTATCAGCTTCCGGCAATGATCATGGACGGAACTGCTGTAGTGGTTTCACCATTGATTGCCCTGATGAAAAATCAGGTCGATGTAATTCGTGGAGTGAGCCAGAGTAACGGAATTGCGCATTTTATGAACTCATCACTCAACAAGACTGAACTTACCCAGGTACGCGAAGATTTGCTTTCGGGTGAATGTAAGTTGCTCTACGTGGCTCCCGAATCGCTGAACAAAGAGGACAATATTGAGCTGTTGAAAAAAATCCAGATTTCATTTTTCGCAATAGATGAAGCACATTGTATTTCCGAATGGGGTCACGATTTCCGTCCGGAATATCGCCGCCTTCGCACCATTATGGACCGCATTGCCGAAGCTCCTGTAATTGCCCTCACAGCAACGGCAACACCCAAGGTTCAACAAGATATTCAAAAAAACCTCGGGATGCTAGACGCCAAGGTTTTTAAAGCATCCTTTAACCGGCCAAACCTCTACTACGAAGTGCGGCCGAAAAAAAATGTTGACAAAGAAATTATCAAATACGTAAAACTGAACGAAGGAAAATCCGGTATTATCTACTGCCTGAGCCGCAAAAAAGTGGAAGAGATCGCGGAACTATTGCAGATTAACGGCATCAAGGCATTGCCTTATCACGCAGGATTGGAATCTGCTATCCGGGCGCGCCATCAGGATATGTTTCTGATGGAAAAAGTAGATGTAATCGTTGCTACAATTGCGTTCGGGATGGGAATCGATAAACCCGATGTTCGTTATGTAATCCATCACGACATTCCCAAAAGTCTGGAAAGCTATTATCAGGAAACAGGACGTGCCGGAAGGGATGACGGCGAAGGGAATTGTGTTGCGTTCTACGCGTATAAGGACATAGAAAAACTTGAAAAGTTTCTTCACGGAAAACCGGTTGCTGAACAAGAGATCGGACGCCAGCTCTTAAATGAAGTGGTGGCTTATGCCGAAACTTCTATGAATCGTAGAAAATTTCTTCTACACTATTTCGGTGAGGAATATGATGAAGTAAACGGCCCTGGTGCAGACATGTGCGACAATTCCCGTTATCCCAAAGAAAAGATGGAGGGACAGGAATATGTAACACTGGTTCTCGAAAGTATTCAGCAATTGAATGAGAAACACCGCGCCAATCACATCGCCGATTTCTTATGTGGAAATATCACCAATGAGATAAAAACGTATAAGCAGGAATCTCACCCGTTGTTCGGCAAAGGAGAGGATTTTGAAGATCGGGATGAAAAATTCTGGAATTCAGTAATTCGACAAGTAGTGGTTGCCGGATTGGTAAGCAAAGAAATCGAAACGTATGGAATCCTTCATCTTACTGCTGGAGGTAAGAAATTTCTGAAAAAGCCATCATCTTTTACGCTTATTAAGGAGCGGGATTATACAGTGGACGAGGATTTATCGGAAACGGCGTCAACCATGAGAGGCGGTGGCAATGCCGGAGACGATGCCCTTTACAAAATGCTGAAAGATGAGGTAAAGAAAATTGCCAGTCGTAAAAACCTTCCACCATATGTCATCTTCCAGGAAGCATCGCTGCAGGACATGGCTGTTCAGTATCCAATTACAATGGAAGAATTGGTAAATATCACCGGTGTTGGACGCGGTAAAGCCATAAAATTTGGCCAACCAATTATAGATTTGATCAGTGATTATGTTGAAGAAAACGAAATTGAACGGCCGCAAGATCTGGTAGTCAAATCTGCGGTTAATAAATCCGGCTTTAAAGTTCACATCATCCAAAATATTGACCGGAAACTTCCACTCGATGACATTGCATCTGCAAAAGGTAAAAACGTAGAAGATGTTATTGCCGAAATCGAAGCCATTGTGCATTCCGGAACCAGGGTCAATATAGATTATTACATCGACGAAATTCTGGATGAAGATTCGCAGCAGGATATCATCGAACATTTTATGAGCTCAAAATCAGATTCGATTGAAGAAGCCCTCGAGGAATTTGATGGAGATTTTTCTGAAGAGGAACTGCGTTTGATGCGCATCAAGTTCCTCAGCGAAGTAGCCAACTAATTTCCGAGTTCCTTGACTGCCAGCCAGGCCATCAAACCGCAACCTGTGAGCAGTGCATCTTCGTCAATATTAAATCGGGGATGATGGACGTTGTGAACGATCCCCTTCGTTTCGTTCCGAACTCCGAGCCGGTAAAAACAACCACTGTACTTCTGAGAGAAATACGAAAAATCTTCGGCTGTCATACGCAAGGGTAAATCAACCACCTGCTCTTCTCCGAGATATTCTATGGCATTCATCCGGGCCCGACTGGTGAGGGCTTCGTCATTGATCAGAAACGGATATCCTTTATCAATCCTGATATCACAGCTTCCACCCATAGATTGTACAAGCTCAATGGCAAGTTTTTCGATTTGACGATGTGCTTCCTCCCGCCACTTTTCATCCATCGTCCGGAAAGTACCTTCCAGTTTTACTTCGTTCGGTATAACATTCGTACTTCCCAATCCTTCGATCCGTCCAAACGACAATACTGAGGGAACAGTAGGATCACTATACCGGCTTACCACCTGTTGCATGGCTATTATCAGGTGCGAAGCAATCAGAATCGGATCAACATTTTTGTGCGGCAAAGCTGCGTGGCCACCTTTACCCATCACCCGAATGCGGATTTCATCGGCCGACGCCATATACATTCCAGGTCGGAAACCCACCTTCCCGGCGTCTAGCTCGGGGTGAACATGTTGAGCAAAAATAGCCTGTGGCACAGAATTATCCAGCGCTCCTTCCTTAATCATCACAGAGGCTCCTCCGGGCAAACGTTCCTCGCCAGGCTGAAAAACGAGCAACACTGTGCCCTTCCATTCCGACTCCAGCTCTTTCAGAATTTTAGCCGCCCCTAAAACAGAAGCCGTATGCACGTCGTGTCCGCATGCGTGCATAACACCTTCCACAGTCGATTTGTAGGCAATTTCGTTCTCCTCGACAATCGGCAAGGCATCCATATCTCCGCGCAGAGCCACGATTTTTCCGTTGCCATTCCCGATCATAGCAACTATTCCGTGTTCTGCATATCCTGTTTTATAGGGAATGCCCATCTCTTTAAGAGCGGATTGAATAAAGGCCGAAGTATTTCGTTCCTCAAATGACAGTTCAGGATGTGCATGGAGATGACGCCGAATACCCCGAACGAATTCAAATTCCCGGTTGGCCAGATCCTGTATTTTCCGTCGAATGCTTTTCATGTGATTAAAAAAGTTCTTTGGCCGATGTCCACAACATGCGGCCGGCAGCATACAGCATCAGCAATCCGAAAGAAAACTTGACAACTTCAGGCGAAAGCCGCAACGAAAGTTTGGAACCAAAATATCCGCCGGCCACAAAAAATATGGCAATTACAATAGCATAGGTGATATTGAGATTTCCTGTTTTGTAATAATTGTAGCAGGCAAGAATTCCAATGGGTGGCAACATTAATGCGAGGCTCGTGCCTTGTGCTTCGTGTTGGGTGAGACCCAGAAAAAAAATCAGCATAGGGACGATGACAATCCCTCCGCCAATACCGATAAACCCGCTTGCTACTCCTGCCAGCAATCCGATTGTCATCAGTACAAGAAAGGTGGTCAAATCCATTTTCAAGGCTAGAAATCCAGGTTAAGTGAAAGGTAAATAACAGCGGGTTGAACCACTCCGTCGTCTACTCCCCATGCCCAGTCAAATCTCACGAAATAGCCGAGAACCCGTGATCGCAATCCAAGCCCATAGCCGTAAATAATGGGCTCGCGGTTGTTGCGAATCAAAACCGACACACTTCCACCCCCGGTAGTAATTTCCTGTTGATTGAATTCATTGTCTTCACTATACGGATGCAGCCCGGTCCACGCAGATCCTATATCACCAAAACCGATGATCTGGAAATTCTCGAGAAAATCTGACTTAATGGGGGCATTGGCAAAATACTTAAAAACCGGAATGCGCAGTTCAGAATTGATTACAGCAAAGGTATTTCCATTGCGGGAGTTGTTCCAAAACCCGCGCATGGGAGAAGCCAGGGCTTGAAAATCATAGCCCTGATTATCGGAAACAGGAAGTGAATTGTCGACCTTTCGAAACAGCCAGTTGTCAACTCCACCAAGGAAATATACCAGTTTGCTTCCGCCGAGCGATGAACTTACCGCCAATCTGTTTGCCCAAATAATACTGCGGTGAATGCGCTGATATTGACGAAAATCACCACCAAACAACAAAAAGTCTGAATTCTGTGGAATCGTCCACGGCTGGGCCAGCGAGGCAAAAACGCGTTCAAACTCTCCAACCTGTTGATTGAACTCTCCCCAGATTTTAAACCGCCAGCCTCTTCTCAGGTTGAGTCCCATTCCAAGGGAATTATCGAAAACAAGCGCCGCTTTTATTCCTAGCTGATGCTCGTACCGGGATGGTGTTTCAAGTTCAAAAATATTTGCAGACAATGACGAATAGCGGTCGTTCCGGTACGAAAAAGTTCCTTCGAGCCGGAGAACCTCACTAAGTGGCCAGGACAATCGTGTACCGGCAAAATAAGTCTGAATTTCAAGCACGGAGGTGGTTCCGTACAACTGATTGTTCTGGCGCAGCAGAAAAAACTCCTTGTCCAGGCGCTTTTTATAATTCTGAAAAGACAACAAAAAGTCGGAATTGCGCAGATTGAAGGAAGTCCTGAATCCGCCGACAATTTTATAATCTTCAAACAAGTCTGTTATACCGATCCGCAGAAGTGGACTAAAACCGGGATAGATATTTCCGGCGCCCGTATATGGTTGGTAAAACTCGGTAAGATTGGTGTTGTTGAGTTGGGTCACTACGCGATCTGTAGCATAATTGATATTGTAGTTTCTGGGAATCGGCAATTCCAGTTTCTTTTCAAGCGCGACATCTTCCGAATCCGCTTCATCTTTTCCTTCACCCACGTCTATCACTTTCCTTTCGAAAACAATCGCGTCTTCATCTTCGGTTATGAATTCGTAATTGGAAATATCAATATTGCGTTGAGGTGGAACTTCATCGGTTGGGATGGCCTGAACTTCCTGAAGACTTTCAATTCGTTCTCTAATTTCCTCCAGTCCTGACGGATCATCCGTTTCTATTACTTCTACCTTTTCTGCCGGCTCCAGCGCCTTCGCTTCCTCATCAATGTCTCCAATATAAAATTGATAACGTCCGTCGTGAAACATCAAATTGGTATACTCGCCGGTCCTGTGGTTCACTTCATATTCTATTGTATTGCTTTTAAATACAGGCAGTGGTTCTATTCTGGAAAAATGACGGTAATGAATGGTCGTATCTACAGCCGCTATTGAACTGTCACGAACGGCAGTCATTCGCTGAAAAAAGCGCGGCTCCAATTCTGCCAGATATGTAAACCGAGCGCTGTCCAATTGCGCCGGCATGATCTCATTAATATCAGGTGTTTCTGTGATCTGGGTTAAGATTGGCCCACGTTCTTCCAGGTTGTAAATAAAAATATCTTTCTCAACCGGAAACGGCTCGAATGCAACTCGTGTCCGCAAAGTATCATCCGGCCGGTTCGAGCTGAAAATGATTCCTTTATCGTTATTTACAAAACGAGGATTCAAATCGTCGTACACATCATTTGTCAATTGTTCCTGCCGGTTTCCGATGGCGTGGTAGAGAAATAAATCTGACTGTCCATTGCGCACTCCGGAAAAGGCCATCCTACGACCATCAGTTGCATAAGCCATGTCAATCACCTTTTCCAGCTGAAGAATCTCCCGTTTGCTTTTCTTTTTTTCTGAAATGTCATAAGTATACATTATCAGTTGACCTTTTTTTTCTACGACAAAATTAAAAGCCTGGGAACCCGGGTGCCATGCCAGAACCGGATAGCTTCGATCTACTGCACGCTGAAGTTTGTGTTCTGCCTTGTGGATTTTTTTTCGTTTTCCTTTTTCAATATCGTACAGATAAACACGATACTGGCCGAGAATATTTGAGCTGAAGATGGCAAACTTACCATCGCGGCTCAATTTAAAATTTGAATAGTTCCTTTTTTTATTGGTCTTCACATCCAGCGGCTGCCACGGAATATTATATCTACCTTGGCCCTGAACACGATACTGATCCTTATAGTAGGTGATAAATTCCTGAGACAGACTTTTCAGTGAAGTGCCCAGAACAAATAAAAAGCCGTTGTCGATATTTCTACTCATCCGGGCCATATACAGAATATTGGGAACTACGTTGGTACCATACACCTCCGCGATATACCGCCACATATATTGCCCGGCATATCGTGCTTCCAGTCCCGACAGGTGATTGAACTTTCTAAATCTTTCGTTGATGATTCCGTCACGAACAATGCTTTCCATTTCGGGATTCCATTC
>CAZJLZ010000328.1:0-2817 GCA_964546775.1 uncultured Cryomorphaceae bacterium
TCTCGATATCAAAAACCTTCGGTTGGTGGGCGTATATTCTTCTCCCGATCGCGATCCGCGCGGACGAACCGTTTCGGCCGCTTTTATTGCCGAAGCCGATTTGTCCCAAATTCGGGCCGGTGACGATGCCGCCGCCGTAGAGCTCGTTGAAAACTGGAAGGAGGCAGAACTCGCTTTCGATCACGGAGAAATTCTTCAGGATGCCTGGGCGACTCGTGAACGGTGAACCGTCTCCGTCATCTCATATCTCCTATCTCATAATTTATCACCCATCACCCATCACTCCAGTCTCCAATCTCATCTCTTCTAAAATTCTTTTCCTATTTTTCGTATGCATTAACCAGGCATGAACCAACAGCAGACTACTCCCGAATGGTTGCGCCGCACGCAAGAACGCAGCTGGGAACCCGAAATTCTGATCTCGGGAATTGTGTTGCTTGCCTTAACTCAGGTACCGAGACTGCTCGACAACCTACATTATTTCCTCGAGGAACGAACCTCGACTTTCTGGTTTAACACCGCAAGCGGTGACGATGTGGTGATCGCCCTGCTCAAAGCCAGCTCATATTGGCTCATCGCCGGTTTGATTACGCATCTCGTCATGCGCAGTGTTTGGGTAAGTTTTGTCGGGTTGAGCTATGCCTATCCTCAGGGAATTCAACTGGAGAAAATGAAGCTACAGCCATGGTTTAGGAATCGGCTGAGCAAATTGCCGGATTTCACGGCCTCGGTGGTGCGACTGGAAAATATTTGCAGCTCGCTGTACGCCGTGGCGTTTATGCTGGTAATGGTCACCCTGTCTGCCTGCTTGTACGGGGTATTTACCATTCTTTTCGGGCTACTGCTGATTACCCTTTTTCCTGTATTTCTGAATGAATACAATCTCCTGGATTACATTCTGCTCGGATTCACTGTGGTGATTGCATTGCCTTATTTCATTGATTTTGTCACCCTCGGGTTGTTAAAACGGTTTCGCGGATTCTGGAAAGTTTATCGACCAGTTTACATCTTCATGGGCTGGATCACTCTGGCCGGAGTGTACCGCGGAATTTACTACGGACTGCTAACCAATCTCCACCATGGAAAAACACGCTTGGCCATCATTACATTTGTAGTGCTGAGCTTTCTGCTGGTGAGAGCATTGGACAGTTCATCTTCTACTTTCTGGGGTTCTGAGTTGATTGATCTAAAGGTCGGGATTGCGACTACCGATGGTTTTTACCGCGATCAAAACCCTTCGCGATTCAGTACCTGGGCGCACATTCAATCGGCCACTATCGAAAACAATACACTCGAACTCTTTCTGCCGCACAAGGTGCAATACGAGCAATTTATGCTCGAGGCCTGCGACGAAAATCTATTGTTGAAGGGCGACAGCAGTGATTATTCCGGAACCGATGCCCGGAATCTGGAATGCATGAACGCATTTTACAACCTGTACATTGACGAACAACCAATCGAAATGGAGGGGTACTATTTTCGGGAACTCAATACTACCAACCAAATCGGCTTGTTCGGGTGGATCGATGTTTCGGATTTCCCAACAGGCGTGCACGAATTGAGCGTGCACTGCAATTTTCCTTCGAATAAGGACCAGCGCCGTACACTGGTTCCCTTTTTTAAAGTTGGCAACAGTGCGGAGTAATGAGGACCCACCTTAAATCTCATATCTTATCACTTCCTAATTTGAGGATGAACCGTGAACGGTGAACTGTCTCCATCATCTCCTATCTTCTATCTCATAATTCATCACTCTAATCAGTCGTGAACGGTGAACCGACCCCGTCATCTCCTATCTCATAATCCATCACTCCAACTCATTGTGAACGGCGAACCGGATTCCCTCATCTCATATCTTCAATCTCATAGTTCAAATCTATCAACATTCGTAATTTCACCCCATGTCCCTTCTACACAAACCATTTCCCGCCATACATGATCCGCGAAGCGGATGGTTCGCGGCACTTGGTTTCGGATTGTTTGTAGCAGTGTTCCTCTATTTCTTCCGGCCGTTTGGTTTGGCGGAATCGGGAGACGCACTGGCGTGGATTGCACCTGGATACGGAGCAGTAACAGCGTTGTGCATGTTTGCGCTGCAGTGGTTGTCGCCAAAAATATTTCCAACGTATTACCGCGAAGAAACCTGGACCGTAGGCAAGGAGGTGTTGCAGATTATGGCCAATATTGCCATCATCGCAATCGGGAACTGGATCTTCTCGGCATTCCTCGGTTTTATACAACCATCGCCGGAATCATTTTTCCTGTTTTTTGGATTTACACTGGCCGTCGGTATTTTTCCGGTGAGCGTTCACGTGCTGCTCCGCCAGAACGCCTGGCAACGAAAATACCTGCGGCAATCGGATCAGCTCAACAGTCGGTTGCAGAAACAACCGGTGACAACACCGGCCGAACAGCCCATGGTTCAGCTTCGGGATGAAAACGATAGAGTTGCGCTTGAAATACCGTCCGGCGATCTGGTCGCGGTCGAGTCTGCGGACAACTATGTAAAAGTCCATTTTTTCAACAACCAGAAACTGACCAGTGAAATGATCCGTTCGTCATTGGCTGCTGTGGAATTGTCCGTGGCTACACACCCGCAATTCTTCCGCACGCACCGCTCGTGGATGATTAATCTCAACACGATCGAAAAGGTGAACGGCAACGCCCGTGGCTATACAATCCGCCTGCGCAATTTCGCAAAAAATGTTCCGGTAGCACGCACCCGGATCTCTGCCTTTGATGAAACCATCGGACGGGAATAGTTTCCCATTTGCGCCGTCGTCTCGTAATTCCTTCCTTTCTGCCACAATTCTTTCC
>CAZJLZ010000329.1:0-3352 GCA_964546775.1 uncultured Cryomorphaceae bacterium
TCACCAGCGTACTATCGCAATCCGGATATGTTAAATGCCGGATTTGTACCGTTCGGTCGCACCAACTCGTATCGCCAACCGCGGTGTAGTTGAGATTGGTGGGTTGATGAATGACATATCGGTTGTAGTTATTGTCTTCCATAATACTATGCATACGTTGCACCTGGCCTTCAGTAAACATAGACACACATATGTTGGCATCCATAAAATTCTGCACATTTTCAAGCACACCCGGCGTACAATCAATTAAATCGGGATCACATCCCCACGAACCGCGCGTTATGGGTGTATCTTCAACAAAATCATCCCCACATTCACCACTGGGTTCATTCACGGTTCCGAAGGTGTGATAGAGTCCAAACCAATGACCTATTTCGTGTGTCAGCACATATCTGCGGTTGATGATATCCCAGAATGTGAAAGCGATATAATCACCCGGGTCATTGGGATTGTTCCAATTGTTCGGTAAAAAAGTATATGAGTTGGCCGCAGGAAAAACATGAACATTGAGGTAGTGCGACGTCTCTACTGAATAATCTGCAGGTTGCAGCAATCCCTGGCTGAAATTGAAGTAGTGATAGATAATTCCGCTGGTACACTCGTTATTCGGAAGACGTTTGGCAAACTGCAGCTCAATTTTAGAGTCTCCAATAATTTGCTGAAATTCCTCTGGAACAATTTCAAGGCTGGCATTCTGGGCCCGTAAGTTATCATTGGTTTCGTCCACAATATCCAGAATATAGGTGGGGGAAATAGGTAACAATAGCTCGTACCAATACACGTGAAACAATACCGGAATTACATACGGATCAGACCTGAAGTGTTTGGATGAAAGGCCCCTGGGTTCCAGTGGTGTGGATGGATAAACCGTTTCACAAACATGTTGTGCACTGAGCTGGTAATGGATGGCAGTTACAAAGAGCACGGCGGTGATGGTGATTCGTGCAATAACTTGCGATGAAACCATGATGTTTTCTGTAAGGTGTATTAGATGACGCACTTTTCATAAAAAGTTGAATGAAATACGGAAATGGTTCGATGAATTGGGTCTCTATCATGGAATCCAACCGAGGTATCAGTCAGGAATAACGCCTTTCAACTTTATTCAACAACAAATTTTTCTGTAATAACACCGCTTTGGGTTTCTATCATCAACTGGTAAAACCCCGGAGCCCATCCTTCAATATCAAGACTTCCTGCTGAGCCGTTGACCGGTTTCTCGACAATGATCCGGCCACCTACATTAAAAACCCTCAGATGTTTAGTTGTTTCGTCGCCGCACTTCCAGTTAATCCGTTCAGTAGCAGGATTCGGAAAGAGCTGCAAATCTCCTTGCCGGCCTCGTAAGTTATCTGAAATAGCTGTAGTCAATCCATTTCCAACCCTGAAATTGTCCAGATAAAATGGTTCACCGCTATTTCCCGGACTCATCGTCGTGATCAATCGAATGGTGATAAATCCATGACCGGATAACACCCAACCGGGAAATGATTGGGTCACTTCTACCCACTGATCGTCCGAACTGGGAATAAAACCGGTGGTTGTGTTGCCGTTGAAGATATCGTACAAGCTTCTGGTTAGCCAAACATCTCCTACAAACGCAGAACTACATTCATCGCGAAACAATATTTGAAGCGTGTGATACGCACCTTGCGGTACCATCGCGGCTGCCACGTGAAATGAAATGGTTGGATCTACGAGCCCGGTCATGTCGAACATTCCAATCTCTATGTCGACTGTGCCGGTTCCATCTACAATTTTAGCCGGGACGTAAACGCATTGATCACTTTCGTATCCGGCAAAATTACACACCTGCCAATTCTCAGCGGGTGGAGCACCAATCATATTCATATGCATGTTTGGTAAAAGCGTTCCTTGGTCCGGGTCGAGGATCAAAGGCAATTCCGGGATCAGTGGTAAATTGGTTGTCACTTCAGTGAGCTGAACCAGGTGACTGTAGGGCACAGTTTCAACTTCAGAACCGAAGTATAGATGTAAATCGAGGTTGACCATGCCACTGCTAGTGTAATAGATATATGGCATGGATGCTGTGCTTATCGTTGGGTCAGGAGTTTGAACTTCCCAAACGACCGAATCCGGAATACCTCCATTCACCAGGTAACTGTATTTCACCAGTGTACTATCGCAATCCGGATATTCCGTATGCCAGACTTGAAATGTACTTTCGCATATACTGGTATCACCAACTGCGGTGTAATCGAGGTTGGTGGGCTGATGAATGATGTATCGATTGAATGTGCTGTCCTCCAAGAAGCTATTAATTCGTTGTGCCTGACCTACCGTAAACATAGCACCGCAATTGGTATAATCCATAAAATTGTGCACATTTTCCACCACACCCGGTGTACAGTCTGTTAATTCCGGATCGCAATCGTACGAACCCCGCGTTATCGGTGTGTCTTCAACAAAGTCATCACCGCAATCGCCACCGGCTTCATTAACGGCTCCGAAGGGATGATAAAGTCCAAACCAATGCCCTACTTCGTGCGCCAATGCATTTGTATTGTTGTTGACATCCCAGGATGTGAAGGCGACATAATCACCGGGGTCATTGGGATTGTTCCAATCGTTGGGTAAAAAAGCATAAGAATTGGTATTGGGAAAAACATGAACATTAAGGTAATGGGAGGTTTCTATCGAAAAATCTGCGGGTTGCAGCATACCCTGGCTGAAATTGAAGTAGTGATAAATGATCCCACTAGTACATTCGTTGTTAGGTAGCCGTTTGGCGAACTGCAACTCAATTTTGGTGTCACCAATAATGGATTGGAATGCCTCAGGAACCATTTCAAGGCTGGCGTTCTGGCCCCGTAACTTTTCATTGGTTTCGGCCAAAATACTCTGAATATGGGTAGGAGGTACAGGGGCTAACAGTTCGTACCAGTACACGTGAAACAATACCGGAATGACATACGGATCAGACCTGAAATGATTGGTCGAAAGTTCCCGTGGCTCTGACGGTGTGGCTGGATAGACCGTTTCGCAACCTTGTTGTGCGCTGAGTTGGTAATGGAACGCTGTAATACACAGCAATACGATAGTGATAGCCCTTGCAAATGTTCGCGATGATGCCATGGTGTTTTCAGTAAGGTGTTTTAATTGACGCTGGTTTAATAAAAGGTTGAATGAAATCCTTGTGACACTTGAATTCCAGACATTCTAATTTAATCTGTTCAGTCTGCTCATAACCCCACCTAAAATATTTTTTTCAGAGGCCTTTGTTGTTTGGCGAATATCAAAATTAGTAGTACCTTCGCAGCCCAATTTTGGGATAGGAATATTTTAACAAAGAACTGTCGACGTGAATACGCAGAGCTACAAAACGATTTCG
>CAZJLZ010000330.1:0-5384 GCA_964546775.1 uncultured Cryomorphaceae bacterium
AGGGGCATTGGAAGAGAAGAGGATATTGCTGTCGCACATAGTTGTCCAAAGGACGCTACAGGCAATGTCCAAAGGGCAGAAAATATTAAGGCAAACCTTAAATATGATTGCGTTCGTTTTTTCACAGGTTGACGACTAGTTGGTTCATTCTGTTTCATCGCTTTCTACGCGGTTGTTCAACGATGGTTTCACTTTGGTAATCGTCCGTAAGCTTAGAATAGTCGTAAATTTTTAATGATAGAGTCTGTTATCTTTGCAGCGACCCTAAACTACCACTTATGAAGAAGTTTGCATTTGTATTGATTTTCAGTGTTTTATCGTTTATTCCGGGCGCTGCCCACGAAGGAATGTGGTTGCCTATTCTTTTGGATATGGATGACATGCAACGAAACGGTTTAAAATTATCGGCTGAGGATATATACTCGATCAATCAAAAAAGTTTAAAAGATGCCATTGTTCATTTCGGGGGGGGATGCACGGCAGAAGCTATATCTGACCAGGGTTTGATACTTACCAATCACCACTGCGGTTTTAGTGCCATTCAGGGGCTGAGTAACGTGGAGAACGACTATCTAAAAGATGGATTTTGGGCGATGAATAATCAGGAGGAATTGCGTTGTCCGGGAGTTACGGCCACTTTCGTAATGCAAATTGAAGATGTCACCGATCAGATATTAAAAGAAATTGACGATACCACCACGATGGAAGAAAGGCAAGCGCTGGTGAAAGAAAGAATAGAGACGCTGGTGAAAGAATCAATAGATGACCCGGCGTTCAAAGCTGTTGTAAAACCTTTTTACTATGGTAACCAATTCATCATGATCATTACCAAAACGTACAGTGACGTCCGATTGGTTGGTGCTCCTCCATCTTCGATTGGTAAGTTCGGGGGGGATACGGACAATTGGATCTGGCCACGCCATACGGGTGATTTTTCCATTTTCCGGATTTATTCGGATGCAGACAATGAACCAGCCGATTATTCAGCAACGAATATACCCTATGAGCCCGCCCAGAGCCTGGATATCTCGCTGAAAGGAGTAGAGGAGGGAGATTTTACCATGGTATATGGTTTTCCGGGAGTTACCGACCAGTACCTCGTTTCTACCGGAGTGGAATATGTAACCGAAGTCGTAAATCCGCTCAGGATTCAGATGCGTGAAGAAAGTCTGAGGATTATTGACGCATTGATGGCCGAAAGCGACGAAAGAAGAATCCAGTATGCATCAAGACAAGCAATGATCAGCAATGCTTACAAAAAATGGATCGGTCAGAACATGGGGCTTGAGCGGTTTGATGCGATAGAGAAGAGGAGAGAGCAGGAAAAAGCATTCATTGAGAAAGCCAAAGAAACCGGCAACGAATCCTATGAGCACGTACTACCAGAACTTATAGAGTTGCACGAACAATTCCGGCCATATCAGTTGAGCAGGGATTTGTTCATCGAAATGTTTTTTTACGGACCCGAGATTCTGAATTTCACACGGAGGTTCAATGCGCTGATTACAGCAATAGACAATGGTGACGAAACGTCGAAAATAGAGGAATTGCGTGCCAAAGCAGTCCAGTCAGCTTCGGGATTTTTTGACAGTTATGCCAGAGAGGCCGACCAGGAAATATTTACCCAATTGCTCGCGATATATGGTAATAATGTGCAACCTGATTTACAAGCTTCTGCTCTGGAAGAGTATCGCGGGAAGTTTGGTGGTGACGCCGCGGAGTATGTCGATTATATTTATACCAAATCCGTTTTCACCGACCGCGATAATCTCGTTAAGCTGTTGGAGTCCGGAAGCGAGAAGAAGATTGCCAAATTGAAAGAGGATCCTGTGTACCATCTGGCCATTACATTTTACGATGCCTTTACCAATAAAATTCAGCCGAAGTATGAATTGTTGATGGGTGCCATTGACGAATCGATGCGGGTATATATGCGTGGACTGATGGAGTTGAACCCGGAGAAGAAATACTGGTCAGAAGCAAACAGTACGCTCAGGGTTACCTACGGAAAAGTGGAGGGATGCATTCCACGAGACGGTTTGAGTTATTTGCCAACTACGACTTTGCAAGGCGTGATGCACAAGTATATTCCGGGCGATCGGGAGTTTGACGTTCCGCAACGGTTGATTGAATTGTACGAAACCGAAGATTATGGAAGGTACGGAGTCGACGGCACTTTGAATGTCGCTTTTCTGGCATCCAACCATACGACCGGTGGAAATTCAGGAAGCCCGGTACTCAATGCCGAAGGGCAGTTAATCGGTCTGAATTTCGACAGAAGCTGGGAAAGCACGATGAGCGATATTATGTTTAATCCGGAAATCTGTCGCAATATATCCGTAGATATTCGCTATATTTTATTCGTTGTAGACAAATACGCCGGCGCCGGATGGTTGCTGGACGAAATGAATCTCATAGAAAATTAGAAATTATGTGGAAGCGCAACGACAATAGCCTCGAGCAAACATTTAAATTCAAGGATTTTGTATCTGCTTTTGGATTCATGCAGCAGGTAGCATTCGCTGCAGAAAAGGCAAACCATCACCCGGACTGGAACAACGTGTATAACGAAGTGCACATCCGGTTATCTACCCACGACGCAGGAGATACAATTACAGAAAAAGACGAGAAACTGGCCGCTGCAATCGATAAGATTTACGCATCTGCTTCGGGCAAAAAATAAAAAAACCCTTCACTATAAAGTGAAAGGTTTTAAGTACGTTAGGAATATCCCGACTGACCTTAAGAAGCGGGTTGAACCTCTGCAGAAATAGAAAGAGTAGTTGTTCGTGGTTCGGTATTGGCGGTAATAGTAACCGTTTTCGATTGCTTATTCGCTTGTTTACCTGGTTTGTACACCACTTCAATTTCTCCGGTTTCACCAGGAGCAATCGGTTCTTTGGGGTATTGTGGAACGGTACATCCGCAAGATCCTTTTGCATTTTCGATTACCAACGGCTCTGAACCAGTATTGGTGAAGGTAAATACGTGGCGGTTTTCGCTATCCTGAGGTATGGAACCAAAGTCGTGAGATGGAGAGGCAAAAGTCATTTCAGTTGTAGGACCTGAAGGTACGGCTTCCGTAGTCTTGGCATCACGTGCGGTTGCAGGTTCCATTTTGTTATCCGTGTTGTTGGCAGCTATACTTGTTTTGGGCTCGGGATTTTCTGAATTTCCAGAGTATGCACCTGTCATCATCAGGTAAGCATTGGCAATCAATCCTACGGCAATAACTCCGATCAGACCAATTTTAACAGTTTTATTCATGACTGGTTTTTTTGAGATTTACTGCAAAGCTAAAAAATACCGGCCAATTCAGGTGAGATGATGCCGCTATTAACGAATCATTAACAATTCTGAATGCTACTGATGCACCAGATTGATGTTGTTGTATCCGTCGGTTTCTAGTACATCTATTGCCTTTTGATAGGTGGGCCAATGCGGATTGAATACCTGGTAATATGCCGAAGTATTCCAGACATTTCGAGCAATGAGGGCTTTTAAACGCGCCTTTATCAGGCCTTCAGATCGTAGGTATTCGGATTCATCAATTTCTACTTCTTCTTCATTCGCATGGGTAAGGAAATCTTTCATTAATTCTTCGTCACACTCGAAATTATCTGCGAAATCTGTTACTGTTCGAAATTCCTGAACAATGGCCTTGCGGTATTTTTCCACATATTCAAGGCTGAATTGATTGAACACACCTTTGCGAATCAAATCGGTATGCACATCCGAAAATTCAGAAGTGTCGAGCGGAACGAAAATGTCTGGCATTATTCCTCCACCGCCGTATACGAGCCGGTTTTTATGTGTGAAATACTTGAGAGAATCCGGTAAGGAAATGCTATCTGCATTGGTCAATTCACCGCTGTAAAATCTTTCATATTTCTCTTTTTGGTAAGCTTCAATCCCTTCGGTGTAGGGCTTCTGGATAGATCGCCCCGAGGGAGTGTAATATTTTTGTACAGTCAAACGCACTACAGATCCATCCGGAAGATTGATTGGTCGCTGAACCAGGCCTTTACCAAACGAACGGCGCCCCAGGATTAAACCGCGATCCCAGTCCTGAACAGCACCGGACACAATTTCACTAGCAGAAGCCGAACCCTCATCAATTAAAATTACCAGACGGCCATTTTCGAAAGATCCGCCGGCTACTGAATGGGTTTCTCTTTTAGGATAAGCTCTCCCTTCGGTATAAACAATAAGCTGGTCTTCCGGAAGAAACTCGTCTGTGAGGTCTATTGCGGCTTTCAGATAGCCACCGCCATTTCCCTGCAAATCCAGAATGAGATCTTTCATGCCGTTTTCCTTCAACATGTTTAAAGCTTCGAGGAATTCATCGTGTGTAGTGGCAGCAAATCGGTTGATCTTGATATAACCAATTTCCGGAGTAGCCATGTAGTAGGCATCAACGCTGTAAATCGGTATTTTGTCTCGTATAATTTCGTACGGAATCAAATCCTTTTGTCCTTTGCGCAATACTGAAATATTTACTTTGGAATCCTTGGGACCTTTTAATTTGGTCATCACATCAGAATTCTTGATTCCAACGCCGGCTACTTTTTCATCTTCAATTTTTACGATACGATCACCGGCCAATATTCCAAGTTTTTCAGTTGGTCCTCCGGAAATAGGAGAGACCACCATAATTGTATCCTTAAGGATGTTGAACTGGATCCCGATACCTTCAAAATTTCCTTGAAGCGGCTCATTCATGGCTTTCAGTTCCTCGGCCGGAATGTACATGGAATGGGGGTCAAGTTCTTCAAGCATTGAAACAATAGCGTCCTCCACCATTACTTCAGTATCTACTTCATCAACATATGAACGCTGTATGTGAAAAATCAAAGCGTTTAATTTTTCAATCGCAGCCATTTCCTTCTCGGATTGGGCCATCAATGTGATTGAAGAAATTGTCAGTATAAGTGCGGTGATGTATCTTCTCATGGAAACGGGTTATTGAAACAAATTTAGTATTTCGATGGTCTAAAGCTTGGGGAGTGCGAGTTAATTAAAGTTAAGGTGGCAGTCGGATTGGGTCTTTGCATTTCAACAATTCCACTTCATTAAACCCCAATCAAAAATATGGGTTGATTATATTTGCGTTTATTGTGGCCGATTTTCCACCATTTACTAACGCTGAACAAGAATTGTTCCCATCCCAAAAAAACACATGAGATATTTTACTTTAGGAATTTTCTTTCTTTCATTGATCCTGGTTCCAAAACTGCATGCTCAAATTCAAACGAATTCTGATCCGATAAGTTATAGAACGGGTCTGTATATTTTTGATGATGCGCTGGAAACCTATCAAGCTCCGGCATTAAATAATGAACAAATCGTTCTTGAAGATATTCAACGTGCTGCTCAAAATCTAC
>CAZJLZ010000331.1:0-4336 GCA_964546775.1 uncultured Cryomorphaceae bacterium
CGTTGAATGGCGGTTCCAATATCCTGAGTCATATACACTGCTGTGCCATCAGAACGCAGCAACAATTTTTGATCGAGTCCTTCATCACTCAGATCCACCCATACCGAACCATCGTCCCGGCGCACAAAAATTCCCAGTGCCACCCCGCGTTCGACTTCTTCTTTTCCTTTTAGGTATGTTTCGGATTCGTAGTACAACTGATCGAAGTCCACACCCATTTTTGCGTAGGTTGCGTCAAACCCTTTGTACACCCAATTGTTCATCTTTTCCCAAAGCGCAACGACTTCTTCGTCTTTCTGTTCCCAACGTTGCAACATTTCCTGAGCCTCAACCATGATGGGTGCCTTTTTCTCAGCATCTTCTTTGCTCAGCCCGTCCTCCATTTCCTCCGCAATCTCAGATTTGTACCTTTTATCGAAAGCGACATAATATTTTCCAACTAATTTGTCGCCTTTCAGACCACTGCTTTCCGGTGTTTCGCCGTTACCAAATCGCGTCCAGGCGACCATTGATTTGCAGATGTGAATTCCGCGATCGTTGATAATCTGAACTTTCTTCACGGGATGACCAGCAGCCAGAAGCATATCCGCTACGCTGCTTCCGAGAAAAATATTGCGCAGATGCCCCAGGTGCAAAGGCTTGTTGGTGTTTGGTGAAGAATACTCCACGAGTACCAATGGCTTGGAATCCGGTGCTTCGAAACCATAATTTTCGGTTATCGATGATTGTTTCACCGTTTCCACCCAATACGAATCGGCCACTTCAAGATTCAGGAATCCCTTGATAGTATTGAATCCTGTAACTTCCGGAAGATGTTCGGTAAAGTAACTACCCAGTTTTTCACCACAAGCTTCCGGGGCCAGCTTGGCTTGTTTTATCAAAGGAAAAACAACCAATGTCAGTTGGCCTTCAAAGTCTTTGTTGGTCAGTTGAACCTGAATCTGGCGATCTTCGGGTGTAAATGAGAATAGTGCTTCACAGGCCTTTCGGGTTGCATCTTCAATTATCTGGGCAATTTTCATTAAGCGGGGATTTCTTTTTTGATCGATTTAATTAATTCTTTCAATACCAAATAGGTTACTCGCGCCATTTCGTTTCCTTTGTCGTCGAGCAATGGATTTACCTCTACAATTTCAAGGCAAGCTACTTTTCCGGAAGCTATAATGAGTTGCATGATCTCCTGAGCAATTTCGGGAGTAAACCCTTTTTTTACCGGTGTTCCTGTGCCTTTGGATACTATCTCCGGATCCAGGGAATCCACGTCAAATGAAATATACAGGATATCGCAATCTGAAAGTTTATCAAGAGCTTCGTCCACACAATCCTGAACCCCGCGGCGCGAAACTTCTGCAACCGTATAGTTCGTCATCCCATTTTCCTGCATCAATTGAACTTCAGGCTCCTCGGTATCCCGTACACCAAAAAATACAATATCATCGGGGAGTACTTTTGGGGAAATTCCGCCGTAGTTCTTCAATTGATCCCATAGGGCTACTGTTTCATCATCCGGTTCATTTTGCTGACTGTCGAGATTGTCTTCATTGGTACAAATGGCCAATGGCATTCCGTGAATATTTCCGGATGGCGTTGTATAAGGCGAATGAAAGTCGGCATGCGCATCAATCCAGATTACGCCTAGCCTTGCATCGCTTTTCGCGCTTTTCAGACCGGCAATGGTTGCGGCAGCGTTGCCGTGATCGGCCGAGATGACAAGCGGAAAATCATTATTAGCTACCACGCTCTCGACAATTTTTGCGGCTTCTTTAAATACTTCATTGAACGCATCTATTCGCTTAGCAAGAGGATATCTGGTTCTGTTGTACAATGCATTGTTCTGATGCGGAACTATTTGAATGGTATGGCGGTGAAACAAATCGTCGTTCTTTTTCAGGGCTTCAATTTCAATAGCTCTGGATCCCATACTTGAACCACGGGTTCCGGCAGCGATTTCTGAATCGTTGATAACAATTACCATACTCATAAAGGTGATTTTTGAATGTTTTGCAAATGTAGTGATGTGACAAGAATACCCGCGTTACTTTGGCAATTGAACGTTAAAAGTCGGTGTTGAACCAAATCAATCCAACCCGAATCAGGAATAAAAGTCCAACTCAAAAGTAATGAACAATCATGGTGGAAAACCGAATAATTTTCTTCCACTCAACATAAGAAGAGAATGGTTATATTGGCCGCCAGTTTCAATAACCAAACCAACACTTCTCTCCCGGTGCCTTCTCGTACCATATTAAAGCTGTTTGTTTTGCTTAGCGTTGCGATGGGCATTTTGGCTTTGTCGTGTACGCGATTCAATGCCTTCGACCAAAGGCTGCGCGAAGGAATCATTGAATACAACGTCACCTTCCCCTATCTGGAAGACGAAAACAATATGATGGCCAGTTTGCTTCCGGACAAAATGTATCTTCATTTCAGTAAAGACAAGTTTAGTTCAGAGCTCGCCACAGTCGGAGGGTTGTTCAAAAACCGCTTTGTTTCTGACCAGAATGAAATGCTGCTCATTCATCAAATGAAGATATTCAAGAAAAAACTGGAAAGCGACTACGACCAGAGCACCATGCAACGTCAATTGATGAATTTGCCGAATCTGACCATTGTAGAGACGAATGAAATAGATTCCATCGCAGGATACGCCTGCAAAAAAGCCATCGGGATTTATGATCACATTTCATTGCCGGAAATGATCATTTACTACACAGACGACATCAACGTTGAATCACCCAATTGGTGCACGCAGTTTCATCCTATTCAGGGGGTGCTGATGCAATACGAAATCGAACAATTTGGTATTCGGATGCGTTTTCGTGCCAACACTGTACAAGCTGTGGAAGTCGATCCAGAAAAGCTCGGTCCTGAACCAGGTTACGAACGTGTTTCACCCGATCAGTTGCAGGTTGAAATTGAAGAATTGCTGAACTCATTTAACATGTGATTTGTATGAAAACCCTATTAATGAAACATTTTCTAATTGCTTTAGCATTTTTTACAGTCGCTGAGATATCCGCACAATCATTTGAGGGCGTAGTGAATTATGTTATCACATACGAGAATTTGCCTCCTGAAATGGAAGAGCATAAATCAATGTTCCCTACCCAGGCCAAAAGCACAATCAAAGGTCATATGGTTAAAATGGAGCAACCCCTATCTATGGGAATGAAGCAAATTACGATAATGGATAACAAAGCTGAAAGCGGCATTTTGCTCATGGATATGATGGGCCAAAAAAATGCTATCGTACTTGACAAGGAGAGCCGCGAAAAATTTGAAGATGAACAACCAGATACGGAATTCGAGTATCTCGATGAAACAAAAAAAATTGCCGGGTATAACTGTAAGAAAGCGTTGATGACAATCAAAGACGGACAAGAGGAAATGGTACTGGAGGTATTTTATACTACTGAAATCGCCAATTCCGGAATGCATCAAATGAGCGGTTTGAAAGGATTTCCACTACAGTATTCAACTGCTCTTGGACAATTCGTGATGACCCTCACTGCAGAAAATGTCGAACAGAAAAAAATCAGCGAAGAAGAATTCACAATACCTGAAGGATATCAGCACGTTACCTTTGATCAATTTCAGAAATCACTGGGTCAATAACCTTTTGTCCACTCTCAACACCCAACTGTTAAAATACATTGAATTCTCTGCCGTTTTGAACGACGGATAGCAGTACTTTTGATTCTCTAAAAGTTGCCGAAAACCGGTCAGACCGGATACGTATGTGCGCCAAGAAAATAAAAGATCCCAAAAGTAAAAAACCGCCCGGAGCGTTAAAAGTTGCCGTATTGAAACTGATCAGTTTTGTTCGTAGCGAACGCTTTCACAGAATTGTCGGACTGTTTCTACTGCTCTTCGCGCTTTTTCTCACCGTTTCGTTTGTTTCCTTTTTCTTCACGTGGAAATTCGACCAGAGCCATCTCAGCGAATCGTGGTGGGATTTTATGATCAATCCTGATATCGCCGTAGAAAACTGGCTGGGCAAATTGGGCACACTACTCAGTCACCTGTTTATTCACGCCGGGTTTGGAATTGCTTCGTTCGGTTTGATATTACTGATTGGTCTGGTTGCATTGCGAATCTTATTCAAGGTTTGGGTGTTGCCAATTGCCAAGACTATGTCCTATCTCATTACTCTGTTTCTGATTGTGCCTGTAACGATGGCTTTTTTCTTCTCAGAAAATCATGCTTACCTCGCCGGGGCATTTGGATACCATCTCAATTTCTGGCTCACCAGTGCACTCGGCACTTTTGGAACCGGATCGTTGCTTTTGTTTATCTGGCTCGGGGTAGGAATGTTTGCTTTCAATGTAGCACCCCA
>CAZJLZ010000332.1:0-3237 GCA_964546775.1 uncultured Cryomorphaceae bacterium
CCACGTGTTTTGTTCGGGGCTTGCCAACGGGTTGTTGATATCGTAAAAATTCAGTCCCGGTGTGGGTTCCCATTGATATTCATCTCCTCCCAAAGCCCAAATTCCCACGCTGCCGCCTTCGCAGATGGCCACTACTTCTGCGGTTTCAACAACAGGTGGTCCGGGAAGAACAGTCACCTGCACCGATTCGTGGTAATGGCATCCGTTCGGAGAAGTAATTTCTACATGGTAAACTGTGGTTTCTTCTGGTGATGCCTGTGGATTCGCGCTGTTTGCATTGGTGAGTGTTTCGTCGGGAGTCCAGCTATACGATCCGCCCCCAAAAGCGCTGATTCCAACCGATTCTCCGACACAAATTATTTGGTCTTCTCCTGCACCGTATTCTTCTTCAAATACCATAACGGTAACGGTGTCGGTAAGCGATCCGCAGGCAGCATCCAAAGTCACATAAAACGTGGTAGTTTCGTCACACCAAACGGTGGGGTTGGAGCTGGTGGGATCATCTACCTGGTCGGCCGGGCTCCACGAATAAGAAGTTCCCCCATCGGCAAACAATTCCGTAGAATCTCCGGCGCAGATGGTGGTCGCGGTACTGACGTCAATTTCCGGTAAAGGCAACACGGTCAGAGTAATGTAAGTGGAATCCGGCAGAATGCATTCATCTACGTGACTCGCCAACATCGTAATGGTGTACTCTCCGGGTTCATCAAATTCAAAGCTGGGGTTCGTTGCTGTTGAGGTTCCTTCACCGTCAAAATTCCAGAAGAATTGATCTGCTGTGGTTGTATTGTTGATGAAGTTCACGATTGTGCCCACACAGACTTCATCGGGCCCATCGATCTCTATCTGTGCCTGAATATTAGCAAGGTCGAATTTAAAAACTCCGAGGTTGCACTGTCCGTTTGCCAGCGATGACTGATTGGTTTCGGACCAGACCCCGGATTGTGTCGGAAAATCGTCACCACCACCACAGCCTGCACAAACCGCTTGGTAGACGGTTCCTCTTTTATCGAACCGGCTCGTTCCACCGTCAACATGTTCGTTGCTTGTTCCGCCACCGAAGTAGGTAGCATACACCAGATCTTCTGCTTCGGGTGACAATACCATCAGGTAAAAATCATCTCCGTCTGTTGTGGATTGAAAAGCGTCGGCAGTGACAGGAAGATCAAATGTAGTACTGGTCCAAACATCAGCTGCGCTTTGGTTTGTCTGCCCACCCCAGCCCGAAATGTAAATCTGGTTGCAATTCGAAACAAGGAATGCCGCAATCGAAATATTCGGCCCTCCGTTTCCGTTTCCTACAACCGTTGAAAACATGGATGAATTGAGACCGGGATTTAATTTCTGCAGAAAATGGCCACTGGTCGGATTGGAATAGACACCGGGACTTACGGGATAATTTCCTTCGGTTTGTCCAACTACGTATACGTTGCCGTCGGTATCGAGCTGCACAAAAAAAGCTTCGTCATAAGCCGAAGTCCCGAGGTAGGTAAGACCCAGCAGATTTTGGCCGTTGGCAGAAATGCAAGCCGCAAATCCATCGGTTAATCCCTGAAAATCCGGATGAAAGGCATTGTTGGACGTATTCAGGTTGGAGCTTCGCGTAGCCCCGGCAACGTAGACAACACCATTATCGTTGAGTTGTACCGAAAAACTCGCATCGCCGCTGGAACCACCGAGATACGAAGCCCAGACAATGTTGCTGAGATTTGAGTTCAGTTTAAAAACACAACCGTCGGTACTTCCACCGGCATAGCCCGTTTGAAATACTCCCGCCGTAGTTGGAAAATTTTGAGAGCTGGTAACGCTTGCTACAAATACGTTGCTGTTTTCATCAACGATTATTTCACCGCGAAATGCATCACCGTAGTTGTACTCGACTGCAGGATCGGAATTGATGCCGTCGTTTCCGCTTCCGCCTATAAATGTTGATGCAGCCAGGTTGCTGCCGGCAGCGTTGAACTTCGCTACGAAAATATCGGTCCCCGATGTGTGTGAAAACCCGTATCCAATATCGAATGTCAGATTGTTACCTCCCTGAAAGCTGGGTTGTACTACTCCGGCAGTGGTAGGGAAATTGGACGAACCCGTGCTACCAAGTACGTATAGTTCGTTGTCGTCGTTTACTACCAGACTGTGTGGAGATTCGTTACCGGACCCACCCAAAAAAGTAGAATAAATCAACTGGGTTCCGTCAGGACTGAATTTGGTGATACCGATATCGATCGTTCCACCATTGTGGTTGGCGTCAAATACTCCGGCGGTAGTTGGGTACCCGGTTCCAAATGCGATGGCTCCTGCGTAAAGATGGCCGTCGTCATCATAAGTAGCAGTATACCCAAAACTTGAATGTGTACTGCCTACATACGACGAAAAACTGATTTCGGGATCGATGACGAGTTCGAGGTCTTCGTCGTAGCCCGATGGCAACACAAATCGCAACGACTGGCCCTGAAGCTCGTAATGACATGGAACTTTTACCAGTCGGCCATTGAGCATCTGGTATGCAAAAGGAGGTTGCTCTACATAATGGCGCACTGAGGTATAAACGTGTAATTGACCGTCTTTCAACAATAATGAATCTGCACCGTCGTATTCCAGCTCAACCTGAGCTGCGTCGGCACCCGGCTGAATGATGAGATCGTATTTCAACTCTTCGTTGTGTCGGTATACGCGAAGGTCAATACCGTCGTATAATTCTTTTCTTTTCACCCAGCCGTAGCTTTTCACATTGCTCGCCCAGCGTGACGAATCATTTCCGAGGAAAAAATTGTAATAATGCACCGAAGGTTCGGAACGTTCGAATTGCGATGGAGCGTTGGACCCTGCAAATCGGGTTTTTACGACGTGAATTCCGATGTCCGAAAACTGAAGCTTTCTGTTGCCGGTGTGCATCTGACTCAGAGCATCGGCATCGTAGAGTTGAAAAGTAAAGCCTTCGGTATCCATGTAGAATCTCCCGGCGGGAATTTCTGCGCGGTATTGCACGGCGTCATTCCATTGACCTTTGTTTTCAGTAAGAAACAGTTCTTCAGTTCCTCCGGTAAGATTCGAAGAAAGGAACAACAGACAGCATACTATGGAGGAAATTTTCAGCAGCAACGTTAAAAAATACTAAGATACGAATTGGTGACGAATAGTGTATCCCGTAGTTGTCGGTGAAAGTAGAGAATATTCTGAATTCAACCTATTTAGCTATGGATGGCTATCGACTTAAAAAGCCCTAAATTTGCGGTC
>CAZJLZ010000333.1:0-8416 GCA_964546775.1 uncultured Cryomorphaceae bacterium
TTCTATTCTGTCCAGATCCCGTTTTCGATATCGATGTCGCCAATCAAGCCAATATAAACATCATAGAATTTGAGGACAACAGTATTGTAGTTGACGACGACCACGCTCTAGTCGATTGCATCACGGATCTACCCATCGTAATCAAAGGAATTCAAAGTGCTCAATTGAATGAAAACGCAAGTGAAATTTATTGGTACTCCAGCACTGATTTGATTGCATGGCAGGAAGTTGCTTATGATACACTTCATTACGCAATTACAGACCGCCCAATTGAAAGTTTCTATCTCCGGCGGGTAATTTTTCCACCAGCCTGTTCGTCTGTTACAAGTAACCAGTTGTACATTGAAGTGATTGACCAACCTCAGGGAGGTACCATTGAGGGTGACCCCGAGTTTTGTCAGGATATTCCTTTTAACACACTAACACTTAATGACCATTATGGGCCGGTTGTTCATTGGGAAGATTCTATTAACGGAAACCCTTTTTCACCAGTTGCCGGGTCTTCCGGAATGCTCGCACTGATCCCATTGGATATTCCGGGTACACACTTCTATCGCGTAAAAATTGAAATTCCAGGTTGTGAGGCAGTGTACAGTTCGGAAAAAGAGATAAAGGTAAACTCCTATGTGATCAACTACATTATGGAGCCCGACCAGTTCTTGTGCGATACTGAAGTTCCTTCTACCATACACGCCAATATTCCTTCCGGAGGAGGAATTGACACCACCAATTTAACCTATACTATAGTATGGCAGAAAAAAGAAGAAGGTGCACAAAACTGGGATAATTTGACAGGTCAACCCAATGACGTCCAGTTCAGTCTTCCGCTTTCAGTAACAACACATTTCCGAAGATATGTCACCTCTTCAACCGAATGTTTTTCAATAAGCGACACATCCACTGTGTACATTACCCCTCAAAGCTTTGCGGGCAATTATAGCGACTCCGGACAAGAGCTATGTCCGGGAGCAACGGCAGATCCTGTAACCATCGAAAATTTTACAGGTGAAATCGTTGACTGGCTCGAATCCTCTTCGCCTGCAGGTCCGTGGCAACCAGTGGATGTTACCCCGTATACAGACCCTGAATTTGAACCCGGCACCGTTGAAACGTCCACGTATTTACGCGTCATCGTAACAACCGCATTTTGTGACCCGGATACTTCTGATGTTTACGAAATTGAAGTGTTCCCTCCCATCACTAACAATACCATAGGAGATGACCAAATGCTTTGCGGAGATTCAGCAGATGATCTGGACGGCACCTCTCCTTCCGGGGGAGATGGTGACTACAACTTTCTGTGGCAAAGCAGCTTGAACGGAACCGATTGGTATGATGCCGAAGACGACAATGATGATTCGGATTACGAACCGGAGGATTTTACCGGAACACAACATTTCCGCCGAATCGTTTCCTCAGCAGGTTGTTTCACCGACACAAGCAATACCGTTACCATTTCCATTTCTCCTACCCCTGACGCTGGAGATTTTGAGGATACCGACAACCAGGAACTCTGTCCGGAAACCATAGCAGAGGACATCGAAGTAGAAGATTTCAGCGGAGAAATTGAATGGCTTGAATCAAATTCGCCTTCTGGTCCGTGGACATCCATAGATCACACCGGTTCGATCTATCCTCCAGGAGAAATGTATGAAACGACCTACTATCGCGTAGTTGCGCATGTGGATTTTTGTGACCCGGATACTTCTGATGTATACGAAATTGAGGTGTTCCTTCCCATCACCAACAATATGATAGGAGATGACCAAACGATTTGCGAGAGTGAATCTATAGAAGATCTGGACGGCACCTCTCCTTTCGGAGGAGATGGTGACTACGACTTTCTATGGCAAAGCAGCTTTAACGGAACCGATTGGAATGATGCAGAAGACGATAATGATGATTCTGATTATGAACCGGAGGATTTTGAAGGAATACAATATTTCCGCAGAATTGTTTTCTCAGCTGGGTGTTTCAGCGACACGAGCAATGTGGTTACGATCACTGTAACTTCCTTTAGTGATTCCGGAAACTTTACCAGTACCAATCAGTCGATCTGTCCGGGAACGGTTGCAGAGCCTATCGAAATCGAAAATTTCACAGGAGAAGTTATAGAATGGCGTAAATCCAATTCACCGTCCGGTCCGTGGGAAACCATTTCAGGAGAGACGGGATCGATCCTCTCTCCTATCGATATTGAGAACACCACCTATTTCCAGGTTGTGGTTCAAAACGGCGATTGCGATTCGGATATTTCTGACACTTATATGATTGAGGTTTTTTCGCCAATTGCGAATAATTCAATCGACGAAGATCAATGGTTGTGTACGAACGAGACTCCTGAAGCATTGAACGGAAGCATTCCTGAGGACGGAACCGGTTTTTATTCTTTCTTGTGGGAAAGCAGCGCCAATCTTACTGACTGGTCTGCCGCGCCGAATGTTAATAACACATTAAACTACACTCCTACATCCATTACTGGTACTCAATATTTCAGACGAATTGTATTTTCTGATTCCTGTTTCATGGATACCAGCAATACGGTTACAATCATTACATCGCCGCTTAGCGATGCCGGAAACTTTACAGATTTGGGTCAGATCGTTTGTCCGGGTTCAATAGCTGACACCATTACGGTTGAAAACTTCACCGGAGAGATCAAAGAATGGCTGCAATTCGATGGTTCTACCGGCGTATGGAATACTATCGATGATGACTTTACCGATCCGCAATATTCGCCGGGGACTATAGAAGATTCGATCGCTATTAAAGTCATTGTAAAAACGGATTACTGCGAAGCAGATACCTCCGGGGCGTACATCATTGATGTTTTCCCAGCAGTGTCGAACAATACCATTTTTGAAGATCAAACGCTTTGCATAAACGAATCTATACAACCGCTAACAGGAACTCAACCTGAGGGAGGTACCGGCAGTTATACTTTTCTCTGGGAAACCAGTACGGATCAGCTCACATGGACGGTAGGTTCCGGAATAAACGAAAGCACGATATACAACCCCGAATTGTTTGTCGGCACGGAATTCTTCCGGCGCATCGCTTTTTCAGAAAATTGTGCAAGCGACACGAGCAATACAATTTCGGTTGAAATATCTCCGCTCAGTGATGCCGGGAATTTTATTGACGACGATCAACACATATGTCCCGGCACTATCGCTGAGCCGATCAACATTGAAAATTTCACAGGAGAAATTAATTGGCAATTTTCATATTCTGAAAATGGTCCGTGGACATCGACCGACAGTACCGATTCACAATATTTACCGGGCGTTATAGACTCTTCCACCTACTTCAGAGTGGTGGTTAAAACCGAATTCTGTAGCGCAGATACTTCAGAAGTATACTGGATTCAAACCTATCCTGAAATTTCCTTGAACAACATTGATGAGGATCAATGGTTGTGCGAAAACGAATTACCTCAAACGCTTTCCGGATCTGTTTCCGGAGGAACAGGTTTTTATGATTTCCAATGGCAAACCAGTGACAATCTTTCCGATTGGTCGCCGGTTACTGATGGCAACTCAGCCAATTACACTCCTCCAATACCCATCGTCGGGACACACTATTACCGAAGAATCGTCTCGGACGACTGTTTTACGAATACAAGCAACACAATTGCAATTAGTACTTCTGCACTCAGCGTTGCCGGTAACTTTACAGATTCGGGTCAGATCATTTGCCCAGCTTCAACTGCTGATCCCGTTACGGTTGAAAACTATACCGGAGAAATTGTCTCATGGCTGCAAGCTGATTCACCTTCAGGGCCCTGGGATACCATAGCACATACTGAATCTATATATCCTCCCGGCGAAATTGAAAATCCTGTTTATTTCCGGGTAATAGTTAAAACAGATTATTGCGAAGCTGATACTTCCGAAGTGTACGAGATAAACATTTTCGATCCGGTTTCTAACAATACAATTTCAGCCGATCAAACCCTGTGTGAAAATGAATCCATTGAAACGCTTACAGGAACTACCCTTATGGGCGGTACCGATAATTTCACTTATCTCTGGGAAATCAGTACAGATCAAATTACATGGACTGCTGGTGTTGGAATAAATGACAGCACAATTTATAATCCCGAAGTGTTGGTTGGGACAAGATTCTTTCGCCGCATAGTTACAGACGAATGTTTCAACGACACCAGTAATGTAGTTACCATTGAAACTTCTCCGCTCAGTAATGCCGGAAACTTTTCCAATACAGGTCAGGTGATTTGTCCCGGAACCAACGCGGAACCCATCAATCTTGAAAATTATACTGGAGAAATTGTATGGCAATTTTCCGATTCAGAAAATGGTCCATGGACCACTACCGGAATTACCGACGCACAGTTTTTACCAGTTGCAATCGACTCTTCCACCTACTACCGGGTGATTGTTAAAACCGAATTCTGTGATGCAGATACTTCAGAGGCATATTGGATTCAAACCTACCCCGAAATTTCCATAAACTCCATTGGTGAGGATCAAGGGCTTTGCGAAAACGAGTTACCCCAACCACTTTCCGGGTCTTTCTCCGGAGGAACAGGTATTTATGATTTCCAGTGGCAAACCAGTGATAATCTTTTTGATTGGTCGCCGGTTACTGATGGTAACTCAACCGATTACACTCCAGCACCCATCGTTGGGACCCATTATTACCGAAGAATTGTCTCGGACGAATGTTTTACCGATACAAGTAATACAATTGCTGTCATCACCTCCCCTCTAAGCGACGCCGGAAACTTTTCGAATACCGTCCAGGAAGTTTGTCCGGAATCAATAGCCGAAGAAATCGGTATCGAAAACTTCACCGGTGAGATTACCTGGTTCGAATCCACTTCTCCTGAAGGCCCATGGACCCTAAATGGTGAGACAGAAGCCACGTTTTCTCCAGGAACAATTGAAACCAATGAGTATTTTATCGCTGTTGTTCAGTCCGGATATTGCGGTGCCGACACGTCAGAAGTTTATAGTATCGAACTGTATCCACCCATCAGCAACAATGATATTTCTCCGGAAAACCAATTGTTGTGTGACTACGATGTACCTGCAACCATTACCGGAACAACTCCTGAAGGTGGTGATGGAACTTATTCTTATCAATGGCAGGTTTACTCAGGTTCTGAATGGATTGCGGCTCCTGCACCCAACGATGCGTCTGATTATGCTCCGGCGAACGTTACGGGAATCACAACGCTACGCCGTTTGGTTTTCTCTGGTGATTGCCCTGTAAGCACAAGTAACTCGGTTACAATCGAGAAACTCGAAGCTGTAACCGGAACTTTTAGCGGTGGCGGAAATTTCTGCCCTGGCGAACCACTTGGGATCAATGTAAACCTGGAGGGTACTCCTCCGTTTTCAATTGAATATTCGAATGGAACAGAAACTTTTGTCCTAAACAATATTTTAACAAGTGAATTCACCTTGTCGGTTTCTGCTGGTGAAGCGACTACGTTTACACTTCATTCTGTTACTGATGAATTTTGCAGCTCGAACGAGGACATGCCGGAGACTACCGTCGAAGTTATTCCGGTACCGGATATTCAAACGGCTACTGCCGGTGACGATGTTGCCTTGTGCGCATTAAATCACGAACTGTCCGGAAGCCCATTGCTCAACGAATTTGAAACCAGCTACTGGACGGATCAAAACGGAAATACCGTTGCTACCACTCCGGAGTTTGAATTTATGACAGATCAACCTGGAATGTATGAATTCATTTATACTGTCTTCAACGAAACTTGCGGATTGACCAGCACAGATACTGTTCAGGTTATTCTGGATGTACAGGAATTTGCCATTGTAGGGGAAGATCTTCAGATATGTTCTGATTCTTCTTTGATTTTCGCCAACCCTGTAGAATGGGGAGTCGGACATTGGAGTATTCCTGAAGGTATAGTCATTGATACTCCTTTTGAAGCAGAAGCGGTACTGTCAAATTTAGAGTACGGAAATAATTACTTGGTGTTCTGGATCGTGGAGTCATCTGAGGATGTCTGTCCCGGGGATACTGCATCGATGCAGATTCATGTGGATTTACCATCGGATGCCGGTACACTTTCGGCTACTTCAGCTCATATCTGTGCCGGAAATGAAATAACATTTACGCTATCAGACAATATAGGCTCGATCGATTCGTGGCTGTTGGAAGATAACGAAGATGGAATTCAGATAGTCAATAGCAATTCTACTGTTCTTACTTCAGAGGATTTAGACATCAACACCAATGTTTCTGTTGTTGTACTGTCCGGAGTATGTCCGGCTGATACAAGTGATGTTTTTTCCGTGGTGGTAGATTCCCCAACAGAGGCCGGCCTTTTGAACAGCAGTCAGGACGTGTGCGAGGAAATCAATTCGGGCATATTAAATGTGAACGACTTTAACGGTGATATACTATTCTGGGAATACTCTACCGACGGCTTTTTCACTTCTGACACCCTCTTTACCGACAATCCAGATTACTATTTCGAAAACCTCAACACCACTACCGAATACAGGGTTCGTGTGCAGTCCGGGATTTGCGAGCCGCTCTGGAGTAATATCGCTACAGTAACTGTTTGGCCCGAAATATTTGTACCATTTAGTATTGAAAATCAATTCTGTTCGAACGAGGCCGCAATTGATCTCAATGATTTAATCGGAGAAGAATTCAGTGGAGAATGGTTGGTTAACGGAAACGAGGGATCGACTTTCAATCCTTCCGATTATGCGGGAACAGAAGTGGTGATCACTTTCAATTACACAGATTATAGCTGCGGAGGAATCACTACAGACTCGACAGTCGTCCACGCCAACCCCGAGGTTTCCATTTCTGCCGATTCTGAAATCTGCGGACAGGAAGCAGAAATTTCAGCAAGCACTTCCGCCGGCACCGGTTTCTGGACGTTAGAGGATGGTATGGTTCCGGGAGGATCTCCTGAGGATGAATGGATGAACATTGTAACGTTGGAATATGGAAGTTTTGAGTTGACCTGGACGGCCGTAAATGAAATTTGTACCAATACCACGTCACATGAAATGACCTTCTATGAGGAACCTTCTGTAGCATTAGCCGGAGAAGACCAGTATCTCGACTTTACTTACCAGACTCAACTTCACGCGAACACACCAGAGGTCGGCATCGGATTCTGGACCAGTATTGATCCACTTTTGACTTTTGACGATGCCCAAAACCCTGAGTCAATGGTTCGAAACCTTCAGGTCGGCAAAAATTTATTGATGTGGAACATTACCAATGGAAACTGCCCTGTGAATACGGCTGAAGTTAAGGTTGAAGTAAAAGCATTGGTCGTTCCAAATGCCTTCTCACCAAACGGCGATGACGTAAATGACCGGTATGTAATTCTGGGGCTTGAAGAAATCGGTCCGGTATCGTTTGAAGTATGGAACAGATGGGGCCAAATGGTGTATGAAAGCACCGATTATCAGAATGATTGGGAAGGATTGAACAAAAACGGAAACGAATTACCGGCCGACACGTACTACTACTTACTTAAACCCGGTGGATTGGACGAGATATACAAAGGTTTCGTCGTAATACAACGCTAATTGGTACACAGACATGAGGCACATCGTCACATATTTTTTGTTGTTGCTGGCTTTAACAACCGAAGCTCAGCACAGTCCTTTAGTGAGTCAGTACATGCTCAACGGATTGGTGGTTAATCCTGCCTATACCGGAAGCCGCGAAGTTTTTACGGCAAATGCCATGTATCGAAATCAGTGGGTAGGTTTTGATGGAGCTCCTGTTACACAGATAGCGAGCATACATGCTCCACTGAAAAACAAGAGCATTGCATTGGGAATCCTGTTGAACAATGAGAAGATCGGAGTGAGCAATACTACCGGTGTGGCAGGGAATTTTGCGTACCGCATTTTGATGGGCGATGCCAAATTATCTTTTGGAATTTCAGCAGGAATGGGGATCCTGACCTCTCATTTATCTGAACTGACTACAACGGAAGGCAATGATCTTGCATTCACCAATGATATCAGAAGCAATATTCAACCCGACTTCGGTGCAGGAATCTATTTCAGTACCAAAAAATATTTTGCCGGTGTATCCGTACCGAGCCTGATCAATCGGCAATACAACATCACCGATGAAAAACTGGATATTAAATCTGATGCCGGGATGCACAATGTCATTGTTCAGGGTGGCTACTTATTTACGCTGAGTCAGCAATTTAAACTGAAACCCAGCACCCTCGTGAGAATCAGCCCACTTGGAAACAGCCAGTTCGACCTAAATGCAAACCTGATCTATAAAGACTTTTTCTGGATAGGCTGTTCTTATCGCCACAACGAGGCGTTGGTAGCACTGCTTGAAATCCAGATCAATCAGCAATTCCGGGTTGCCTATGCCTATGATTATGCCCTCAGTATTTTCAAGCAATTCAGTTCAGGATCTC
>CAZJLZ010000334.1:0-8228 GCA_964546775.1 uncultured Cryomorphaceae bacterium
TGTAATGGGCGACAACCGTCACAACTCAACAGATTCGCGACACTGGGGGCTGGTCCCGGAGGATCATATCATCGGAAAAGTAGCCATAACTTTATTTTCTTACAATCCCAATGCGCCATGGTATAACCGGTTGCGCTGGTCCAGAATGTTTCGAATAGAATAGTGATGGCGCCAACTCCTGTTCTTCCAGCCTGTGCATTCGGCAACCTTTTTTATTTCTGGTTTTTTCAGCAGCCAACCGTAATCATTGATCTGGGAGAGCACTATCCGAAACAAACATGGCGGAATCGCTACGACATCGCCGCTGCCAACGGACCATTGTCGTTAACGATTCCGGTGATCGGACTGAAGGGCCGAAAGGTTCCTATGAAAAAAATCGAAATTGATTGTTCTGAAGACTGGGCTACACAGCATTGGAAAACGCTGACTTCGGCCTATCAGTCCGCCCCGTTTTTTGACTATTATTCACAAGAATTGAAATTGATTTTTGAACAAGCCACGGACCATTTGTCGGTGTTCAACCTCGCTACCATTCGCTTACTTTTGAAATGGTTGAAATTGGATCCTCAGCTTATAATTTCCGACGAATACATACAGGCCGATTCCACTCACATGGACCTGCGGTCGGTTTTAAAACCTTCTAAATTTCCGGAGCACATTGTGGAAACCCCTCCGTATTTCCAGGTTTTTTCCGATAAACTTCCATTTTTAAATAATTGTTCAGCGCTTGATCTGATCTTTAATCTTGGGCCTGAAGGGGGAAGTCATCTGCAGGAGATCATCGTCAAAGAAAGTCAAATTACTAACTTAGGCCGATAATTGAACACACGCTATGGCAGAACTGGAATTCAACAAGAACGAGGACGCAATGCGATTGAAAATAACTCAGTTACAGCGCAAACTGGACAAAGTCTACGAAGGCGGCGGAAACACCAAAATTGAAAAACTTCATCAGAAAGGAAAACTGAGTGCCCGGGAGCGTGTTGAGTTGCTGCTCGACCCGGAAAGGGATTTTGTTGAAATCGGGGCATTTGCAGGTGACGGAATGTATGAAGAATACGGTGGTTGCCCTTCGGGAGGTGTCGTTGTGGTTATGGGTTATGTGTCGGATCGTCTGTGTATTATAGTAGCCAACGATGCTTCTGTTAAAGCCGGCGCGTGGTTTCCGATCACGGGAAAGAAAAACCTTCGCGCCCAGGAAATTGCCATGGAAAATCACATTCCGATTATTTATCTCGTGGACAGCGCAGGCGTGTTTTTGCCCATGCAGGATGAAATTTTTCCCGACAAGGAACATTTCGGGAGAATTTTCCGCAACAATGCGGTGATGTCGTCGCGCGGTATTCCGCAAATTTCAGCCATCATGGGAAGCTGTGTTGCCGGCGGAGCTTATCTACCCATTATGAGTGATGAGGCCCTGATCGTTGAAAAAACCGGAACTATTTTTCTGGCCGGATCCTACCTCGTAAAAGCCGCCATCGGGGAAGAAGTTGATAACGAAACCCTGGGGGGGGCCACAACACATTCTGAAATTTCGGGCGTTACTGACTATAAAATGGCCGATGATCAGGAATGCCTGAAAACGATCCGCGACCTTGTGGATAAAATCGGAACGCTTGGTCAGCTCGCCGGATTCAGCCGGAAAAAAGCGTTGCCACCGAAATCTGATCCAAAGGATATTTATGGCATTCTTCCCGAATCGCGCCAGAAACCTTATGACATGAAAGAGGTAATTAAATGTTTGGTCGACGATTCTGAAATAACCGAATACAAAGCCGGATACGGAAAGAGCATTGTTTGCGCCTACGCACGCATTGACGGCTGGAGCGTAGGGATCGTCGCCAATCAACGAAAAATTGTAAAGACAAACACAGGTGAAATGCAATTTGGCGGTGTGATCTATTCCGACTCTGCTGACAAAGCATCGCGATTTATAATGAACTGCAATCAAAAGAATATTCCACTGGTTTTTCTGCAAGACGTGACCGGCTTTATGGTAGGATCGAAATCAGAGCAAGGGGGAATTATTAAAGATGGAGCAAAAATGGTGAATGCCATGAGCAACAGCGTTGTCCCTAAATTCACGGTAATCATCGGAAATTCATACGGAGCCGGAAACTATGCCATGTGTGGTAAAGCCTATGACCCCCGGCTGATTGTTGGGTGGCCGACTGCCGAATTGGCCGTGATGGGCGGATCTCAGGCTGCGAAAGTTTTGTTGCAGATTGAAGTAGCGAGATTGAAAGGGCTCGGGAAAAAGATCACTCCGAAAGACGAAAAAGAGTTGCTGGAGAAAATCGAGAAACGTTACGAAGAACAGACCAAACCGTATTACGCTGCAGCGCGGCTCTGGCTCGATGCAATTATAGATCCTGTCGAAACCCGCAAAGTAATTTCTATCGGAATAGAAGCGGCCAACAATGCTCCGGCTGAACGACCATACAACGTAGGCGTTTTACAAACCTGAAATTTGTATCTCTACTCCTTGCGGGGTTTCCGGGTAGCTCTTGCAGTTGTATCGACAACCTTTTCATCGAGCTGATATCGATACATATTGCGGTAAGCCCGGGTATGCTCAATCATTTCTACATACTTTACTGGATGGCGACGCACAGCATTGATCAGTTCGCTTCCGCCTTTTTTATAAAACTCAGGAAACCGCGCACCAATTGATTCAACGCTTTTCGCAATTGTACCTGCATCAACGATGTATTGTGGAGTTTCATAATCTGCCGGCAATTCTTTATCAATGACTTTCCGCATATACCGCTTCACCATTTCGTCGTCGGCGCGTTTCATTTGATTTCTCAGGGTTTCCGGATCCTCACTGAACTCTGACTCTATTGCTTGTTCAGGCACTACAGTTGCCTTCGTGGAGGACGTTGTATTTCCGAAATTGATTAGATTGTAAGCCACGAGGCCTACTACCAGCAATGCCGCGACGAGCAATGCTATTTCCGTTCCTTTTAATTTCATCATGATTGAGCGGGTTGTTGGTTATTGAAATCTTTGATTCGACTGCTAAAATACATCATTTCTTCAGTGACAACAGATCGATGCATCAATATGTGGATCAAAGTTACCGAGAAGTTTGGTTTCTGTTTTCGAACATTTGCCGAACTGCCAGCTTCTCTTGAATATATTCGCGGTACAACAGGGGGTGATGTTGCACGGCAGTGAACAAATCTTCGTTATATTTTCCTGCAAACTCAGCGTATTGATGTTCTACCGCAGCATTGGCCCGATGCACATTTGCAGCGTTCGCAACATGTGCCGGAATAACATAAGCGGCACCAAGCGGCTGCTTATGAATCATTTCAACATACCTTTCTACTTCAGAAAGAGATGCTTCTTCCATTCTTTCGATGACTGCCTTATCGGATAATCGATCCCATTGCACAGGCTTCTCTTTTGTCGGCACAATAGCCCATAAAATAAAAATGGCAATCAAAGCACCTCCCAGAAAAGCAGCTATGGTCTGAAGAGAATCTTTCACAATCTGTTGTCGTGTGTTTATTTTAAAAACCGGTGGCAAATTACCAAAATATGCCGGTTCTGAAAAGAGCAGTTGATCAGTGATTCACAAAATGCTCCTTCAAATTTTGGTAAATTTGCAACAAACAAAAGAGATGAAACAGTTGGGAAAATGGTTGATGCTGGTCGCCCTTATAATTACTCCAGGCATATTATTGGCTCAGGAAGATGGTGATTTCAGAACGGAAGAAGAGCGGAAAGCGGACGAAGCCGCAGATGCTTACTGGGACAGTCTGGAAGATGAAGACATCGAGCGCAAAGGATTCTACGCCGGGATTTATGTGGGCGCGTTGATGTCTGACGGTTACAGCTCAAGGATGTATGATGGCTATGGCTTCGACCTCGATGGAAATCGCAACAATTTCGCAAACAGCTTTTTGAATCTCCAGATAAACGGCCCGGAAAACAATCCCAATCTCTCGATGCAAATGAGAAACCGTGTCACCGACGCACTGAATGAAACCGTGAGCGTAGGTCCTCAGGATTGGCAGTTCTTAGAAGAAGATATGCCGAACTCTGAACAAATGACATACAATATTGCTTTTGCATTTGGATTACAAGGGCGGTATAATTTTGACGACCGCAATGCGCTTTTATTTAACATTAATTTTTCGCAATTATCTGTTAATGGGCAATTTACTATTGAGTTATTGAATACTCAACCCATTTCGGACCCATCTAACCCGGGCGCAATTGTTTATCCTGACCGAATCCAGACTTTCGGAATTCGCGGGGATGAACAACGGGTAATGTTGCAGGCCGGGTATCAGAGAATTCTTGGAAACAATGAGTTTTTTAATTGGGTGATAGAAGCCGGTGTAGATTTGACTTTCGCTAAATTTGGTGACAATCAGGCCCAAATCAATAGCTATATAATTGACCTGAAAACTTTTTACAATCAGGTTGGAGGATTTGACAGAGCTGCACGGAATCTCACCGGCGTATCTGCCGGAGCATTTGGAGGTTTGGGTGGTCAGTTAGAAACCGGCGGTAAATGGACGGTTCAGATTTTATACAATCCGATTATTCAGAAAATCGCATTGGGCACCGACACCAAATACGGTCTGCACCATACGTTGGGATTGCGGGCTATTTATAACCTCTGAGGATTGCGATAGAATGATCTTATTGATTATTCTTCCGTCTCTTCCTCCGACTCCGTAGATTCGGACTTTTCTGTATTTTCTCCATCCAACGGGACATTCAGGGCATCACTCAGCCTCCTCAGCATTTGTTGCCTGATATTAAAAGGATCGTCTGTCATACATTTTCAGTTTGGGTTGTGTAGACTGCAATGAACGTCTGTTAATTTGTCGTTCCTGTTATGACTGGGTTAAATTCAAATTTTATCAGGACTCATCTGATTAACTTTGAATCATCCTCCAAACTTCGCACATACATTAGAATCTATCTACGGGGTTATCTCCCAAATTTTTCAGTGAATACACCCATAATCAGGCGTGAAAATCACCCATAGTTGCCGTTTCACAAAACTTATAGATTTGTATGCAAGACAGTTATAAAATAGAAATGCACTTTCACTCAGTTTCTGATTGAAGATTGAAGTCAGAAAACAATTAATTTCACCACATAACCAACCTAAAACCAAATATTATGAAAACTACGATAGCTGTTATTATTGGGATCACTTTAGGACTCATGGCTGGCATTTTATATCCAGGCATGATGGACGCCGCCTACAACATTGATGACCTTACCAAAATCAGTTCAGGTCAACTGCTTAGTGGCGTCTCAGGTTCATACTATGACACCAATTTTCAGACTACTAAAAAAAGCATGCAGATGCAGACCCGCGGTATTTCACCGATTGAAGCCGATAACCTTTTCCAAAATTATCATCAGTCGCGCACTCCAGCCAACAGCCAGGGTTTGCTACAAGTGCAGGTTGGAGGAAAACAAGAAACAGTAGTCCATTTTTTTCTGGATTACAATGAAATTGTAGTTCCCTTGAAAGAAAAGATCGATAATGCGTCGGACAGTACATTGGTGGGTTTTGCCGGGCTACTGGCATATGATAGTACTGCAAGCTCACATACGCTAATGTGGATGGCAGTGGTAGAAGATGCAAATAATCGATTGTGTTATTATCTTCCCGAAAACGGTGATCTGGATAATGAAACTTACATTTACGATTATATCGATGTCTGTCCAAATGATTGCCCGGAAGAGAATTATAACCGGCTCTGGAATGACAATTGGGCCAAATAGTAATTAAACTCCCATTTCTGACTCAAAATGGAAATAGCACGGGTAATGATCTACATACTCGCGTTTGGAGGTGCTATCCTCATTCTCGTTGTCAACAAACGGCTGGGCAAAGTCTTTCATTGGGTTGGCTGGTTCCTTTTATTTGCCGGTCTTTCGCAACTTATGGCATTCTTCATAGTACCCTTATTTGGAAGTAATCTTTCCTTTTACCACTCAGTAATGATCATCAATTTCGGATTGATTTGTGCCATTCTCTATCATCTTTTAGCCACTCGATATTTCAGAAAAATTTTGCTTTTGATTTTTGGAGCTGCGGGTATCATTTTCGTTTACCTGCTATTTCCGGTTTTTAACACTCAATTTGCCTCCAGGGCATTGACTGTACTGAATATCTCGGTGATTGCAGGATGTATGTTATTTTTTTATGAGATATTACTCATTCCGGAAAAATTAGCAATTACTCGTCAAGGGAAATTTTGGATTGCCACAGCCTTTCTCGTCTATCATATTTCCAGCTTTTTTATCTGGCTTATTTCCGAGTTACCGGAATATCTTGGGTTCTATTCAGTTATCAACAGAGGTTTGGTGCTGTTATTTTATACTCTTTTAATTTTGGCAGTAGTCATTCAGCTCAACAATCGACGACATGTTAAATATTAGTGAAGACAGCCTGTTCTTTATTGTTCTGATGAGTTCGACTTTGCTACTCATGCTGCTTGGGTTTTTCTTCGCTTTCATACAGTTGTACCGACGCAGGCAATTGCTTTTTGAGACCGCTCAAAAGGAAAGAGAGCAGGAATTTTCTAAAGAATTGTTTCGTTCGCAATTAGAGATCCGGGAAAAAGTAATGCACCAGATTTCAGAAGAATTACACGACAACATAGGCCAGACGCTAATTGTGGCAAAAATGCAACTTGGGATGATAGACAGGGATCAGTTTCCAGAACAAATTGATGCCGCAAACGAACTGCTCAGCCGGTCATTGCAGGATTTACGGAGTATAAGTAAAATACTTAGCGGTGATTACATAATTCGAGAAGGACTGAATTCAGCACTGGCTCACGAAGTTAAGCTGATTAATTCGTCACGTCAATTAAATTGTAGTATCGCGGGAAGTTTGCCCGGAAATTGTTTTATACCCAATGTCGAGGTGATTGTATTTCGTTGTGTCCAGGAAATTCTCAGCAATGCAATCAAACATTCCAGAGCGGATAAAATTAAAATTTGCATTACCGATCATAATAAACGTATTTTAATAGAAATATCTGATAATGGAAAAGGGATACCGATGGACGATAAACAAAATGAAGGCCTCGGCATGAATAACCTGCATAGGCGTGTTGAGTTGATTGACGGAAAATTGAAAATACAATCTGAAAATGACAAAGGAACCAGAATTTCACTATATATCCCAAAGAACCAACATGATAAAGTACAAAGTTGAAATTCCTAAAAAATGTCTTTAAACACCAACCACTCAGAAGCAAAATATACACCAGGTGAAATTAAAATCGCAATTGCGGATGACCATCGGTTGGTACGCGATGGAATTACCAAATTGCTCAGTTCGCGCGGATTCGAAGTTAGATTTGAGGCAGAAAATGGTCAGCAAATAGTGGATTATTGTCGTGAAAATCAACTTGACATTGTATTGATGGACATCAATATGCCCATTATGAACGGTATCACAGCAACAGCGCAGTTGAGGGATGTATCTCCTTCGACAGGTGTTATTGCACTTAGTATGTTTGACGATGATTTTTCACTAATCCGGATGTTAAAAGCCGGAGCAAAAAGTTATGTACTGAAAGAAGCCCCTGCAAGCGAACTTGAGAAGGCTATATTAGAAGTCAGTGAAAAAGGTTTTTACTACTCTGATTTCGTTTCCAGCAGGTTGATCACTTCACTCGGCGTCAACCGCGAAGAAAATGTAGAACAGGTGTTGGAGTCACTGAGTGATCGCGAATTGGAATTTTTGCGACACGCCTGCACAGGCCTTACTTACAAGGAGATAGCCGATAAAATGTGTGTCAGTCCGAGGAGTGTAGATGGTTATCGAGACAATCTGTTTGTAAAACTCAATGTGCGATCGCGCGTTGAACTGGCCATCTTTGCGATTAAGAATCATATTGTCCAAATTTAATAATACCAGGAAAGGATTCAGGACATACGAAAATGCCCCTGCATCATTCCGACACAGGAGCTTCTTCATTATTAACCAAACTTGAAACTTATTTCACCACTAATCTTTCTATCGCAATCTGCTTACCATCAATAACAATTCGCACTACGTACACTCCCATGGACAGGTTTCTATTGAAATGAATGAGTCGATTTAACTGAGTGCCCTCATGACCGAAGCTCTCGTTGCTGATCTGCTTACCGTTGAGATCGTAAATCACAAAGTTTACAACTTGACTTCCTTCAGCTAAACCATTCAAATGTACACGCACTTCGTTGCCCGC
>CAZJLZ010000335.1:0-4128 GCA_964546775.1 uncultured Cryomorphaceae bacterium
GTAATTGTATATCTCTCCGTTGAAAACCATCGACTGTTTGCCGTCGGCAGAAATTACGGGCTGATGTCCCTGAACCGAGAGATCTAGAATCGACAAGCGCCGGTGTACGAGTCCGATCTTGGCTTGCTGGTTGTCGGAAAGTTGCGGAAGATCGCGCAAATCAGAAACGGTGTCGGCTCCACCGAAAGCTTTCCAGTTGCATTCGTCGTCCAACAGGGCAAATCCCTCATCGTCGGGACCGCGGTGCCGGAGCAGCGTGCTCATTTGCCGCAGCAACCGGCCATCAAAAGGAGTGGTAGCAACTATTCCTGCAATTCCGCACATTGGCCGATCAGTTCTCCGTAGTAATCCTGAAGTTTTTCGCCGAACGCCTTCAACCCGAACCGCGACACAACCTTGCTGCGGATTTTTTCTCCATCGTACCGGTCCAGATGGTTCGCCATCGTCACCATCGCGGTCGAAATGGCGTCCACATCATCGGGATCTACTTTGATGCCCATCTCTTCATCGATGAGCTCATCGGTTGCGCAGGTGTTGGACGTAATCACCGGCAAACCCGTACTCATCGCTTCCTGGGCGATGAGTCCAAAAGTTTCGTGACGACTCGGAAACAGCAGGAAATCACCGCCGATCATGAGCATATTCAGGCTTTCCTTACTGAGCGTTCCGGTGATGCGCACCTTCTTTTCCAATCCGTGCAACTGAACATACTGCTCAATTTTTTCGAGCTCCTCCCCGATTCCGGCGATGATCAGCCGCCAGTCCGGAAGTTCAGGACTGGCTTTGCGAAAGGCTTTCAGTGTGCGCAACCCACCCTTAAATTCGTCGAGGCGGCTCACAAACAAAATGTGTTTTCTCATCTCGCTGCGGTCGGCCAGTCCAAAGAGTTCATCGTTAACCGGGTTTCCGGAAACTTCGATGCGTTTGGGTTTCATTCCGGCTTCGAGGATATCGTGTTTCAGATGTTCGCTGACGGCCAGCGTGAGGTCGGCCTTGGCCAGTGACCGCGCAGCCATTCGACGGTAAAACGGGTGTTTGCTGATGATGCGGAACGGACCGGTATGCACGGACACAATCACCGGAACTTTGAAAAACTGCCCGAGCTGAACCGCGAGGTTTCCGTGCAGCAAAGGCCCGTGGGCGTGAATGAGATCAAACGGTCCGAGGGTTTTGGCCACCTGCAACGCCTGCGAAAACCAACGCACGTAATGCACTTTTTTCAGCCAGCCGCCGTCGCCGTTCATGAGGTGAAAGCGGTGGATGCGGAAACCGTCGGGATGATCGGTCGATTGCAAACCCGGAGCACCGGACAGACGCGGATAAAAAACCTCAACCGTACAGAAATGCTGCACCGCGCGGATATAATCGAGCGTGTACACACCGGCAATATCGGTGTCGTGAGCCGGAAACATTTCCGGAATGATGAGCAGCCGTATTTTTTTATCTGCGGTCATCTGTTTTTTTCGAAACAGTACATGACATCGCTGCCGGTTTTCTGATTGCGCGGTTCGGCGGCGGTTCCAAAACGCTTTCTGGTCATTTCATATTTTTTCTCGTTGGAAAAAAGATGCGAGAATCCCAGCCAGCTCTGGTGATACCGAAAGGAATTGACCACTTCGAAACCTTCGTGGCGCAAGGCCTTGATTACATCTTTTTCTCTGAGCCAGTTGAGTTTGTATTTTGATTTTCCAGAAAGTCTTTTCAGTCCGTGGTACATGCGAATCAGCCAGGTATATCCGGCGGAAGCGTTGGTATTCTGAACGATGATTTTTCCGCCGGGTTTGACGAGCCGGCCAATTTGCATCAGGAATTTCATAGGAAAGTCGATGTGCGCCAGAATCCCCACGGCGATGATCAGGTCGAACTGCTGTTCCTCGAATCCGTAATTGTAAAAATTCGCGTTGACGATTTTCACGCGGTCGGCATACTTATCCGGAACATTCTGTGCGGCATGCGCAATCATATTGTTCGAAAAATCCATCATCATCAGGTGGTTGAACCGATCGAGAAAGGGCAACGACAAATCTCCTGTCCCGCAGGGCATATCGAGGACATCTTCAAATTTTTCATCACCGATGAAAGTCGCGATGGTTTCACGCCGCAGGCTGAGATTGTAATCGTATTTCAGATACACTTCCGGTTGTTCGAAGAACTCCCGGACCGTTTGCTCTTTGAGCGGCTTCATCTTCATCTCTTTCTTTCCAGTTTCAGTGGATTCCCCGCATAGATACACATTTCTTCGAGTTCTTCGCGTTTGGTTACCACACAGTTTGCACCAATAAATGTACCCTTCGGAATGCGCACGCCTTTTAGAATGACGCACCCTGCACCGACTCCGGAATCTTCTTCGAGCACCACCGGCATTCCCGTTGATTCCTGTTTACGGTAGTATTCGCCGGGTTTCATGACGTGAAAACCATCACGGATACTCACGCGCTCTGCGATGGCGCTCCAGGGTTTCAGGTGAATCGAATGCGTGGAGCTCAGCGTGCAGTAATCACCGATCAGCGCGTGGTCATCCAGTTGCAATCGTCCCGAAGGAGTGATTTCGAGCACCACACCTACTCCGAGCGTTACGTTGTCTCCGATGTGAAAATTGGATTTCGGAGCGCAACGAAAAACGGGAAATCCCACGCATTTGAAATTCCGGCCTACGCGGCAGCCGTGCACTAGCAGGTAGATTTTCACGCACCACCCGCGCAACCGGTAAAGGCCGTTACGCACCAAAGTCTCCATGGTTGGGGGTCCAGTTTTTTGCCATTCTACTTTCGAGTATTCCGGTGGTTCCGGTGATGTTGGCCAAATTAGAAATTAAACGGCGGAGAAGAATTTTCTTTTTGCATTTCTGTACGAGATCACGCATTTCGTGTGCATAACCGGTCTGGTGGTGCTCCAGGATTGCGAGGCCTTCTTCGTAGGAAGCACAGTTCAGCGTGGAAACGCCGCCCACGCGAAAAATAGCGAGTGCCTGGTTAAGGTACTGGAATCGCGCACCGGCGAGATACGCTCTCAGCAGCCAATCGTAATCAGCGCTGTACCGGTACTGTTCGTCGTAGGGTCCGAGTTTTTCGAACAAGGTTTTCCGGATGAATGTGGCCGGGTGAAAAATCCCCATGGTCTGTGGCATTTTTTCCAGATCGGGGTATTCTATCCGGTGATGCCATTTGCCGTTCAGCAATCGCTCTTTGCGAAGGTTTCCGTAGACGATGTCGGTATCCGTTTGAAAAACTTTCTTCACCGATGAAATGGTATCCGGAAAATAGCTGTCATCGGCATTCAGAAAAGAAACCACCTCGCCGCGGGCCATTGATATACCTTTGTTCATGGCGTTGTAAATTCCGGTATCGGGTTCACTGATCCAGCGCAAACTCGAATCGTTCAATTGTTGAAGAAAGGCAACCGTTCCGTCTGTGGAACCTCCGTCGACGATGATGTGTTCGAAATCTTTTTCGTGTTGATTGGCAAGACTATCTACGGTTTGCGGAAGCGTGTCCATCGCATTGAAAGAAACCGTAATCACCGAAAGAAAAGGAGCGTTCTCTTTCATGGCTGGACCCTCCTTTGTTGTATTTCCTCTTCGAGCTGTTGCACCAATACCGGCCAGACAAAATGTTCCGAGGCGAAGGAATGTGCTTCCCCGCGCAACGCGTCGGTCTTTTCGGGGTGATCGATGAGATTCTGTAAGGTAGTCCGCAGCGCGACGTCATCGTTGAACGGTAATTTTTCGCCAAATTTCTCCGAATCGGTAATGTCATCGAAACTGCTCATCCCTTCTGTTCCGACGAGATAATTCCCAAAATACAAGCCTTCGACAAATACGATTCCGAACGACTCATCGACAGATGTCAGACATGTAATCCTGGATTTTCGGAACCAATCATAAACAATTTTGCGATCGGTAATTTCACCGGTGAAAATGACGTTCTCGCGGTGCTCAGGAAATTCCCTGAAAAATGCTTCCACCTTTGGAATGAATCGTTGCACGACCGGCCCGGCGAACACTATTTTCCAATCTTTCATTTGAAGGTGCGGAATGATCCGCAGCAAAATTTCATGGTTCTTGACGGACTCGCCGATTCGGGCCATTATGAGGATGATGTTCTCCTTTTCTGCCGACGGATCGTAGTC
>CAZJLZ010000336.1:0-2759 GCA_964546775.1 uncultured Cryomorphaceae bacterium
TGCAGATTGACCGGATTGACCGAAAGTAGAATTCAGAAAAGAGACATCGAATATATTTATCGCGCCATCACAATTAAAATCGGCCAATGGATTATAATTAGGATCCCCTACCTCAGAGAAAAATGCAGGATTCATTGAAGAGGCGTCAAAAATATTAACAAAATTGTCATTTGTGATGTCCCCATTTATTATTTCACCAACTTCCAGTTCATTACTTCCGGGATTAAGTGGCACATCTGCCAATCCTTTCTGGAGGTAACCGGATACCTTAACAAATTCATCGATTGTTCCGCTCTCTGATGAAGTAAAGCTAAACTCACCACTGGAATTAACATTAGAAGTATACTGAGCTACTAAAGTTTCCGTACCGGGTTCATAGAGTTTAATAGTAACATCTCGTTCACCACAATTGGTATTCCAGTCAACCGTTCCATCCACTGTTGTCTCAATTGTTGTACCTGCACATTCGCAATTGCTGTCATACACATCGTTTTCTGTTGTCGGATCACCATCATCGCAAGCTGTCCCCGGAATAATAATCGTCAGATCAAGTGTTACAATACTATCGCAACCAAATTCTGAAACATACTCAAGAACATACACTCCTGTTGTAGAATATACCGAATCATCAGTGTGTGTATAGCTTCCACAAGCTGTATCGGTAATCATTGTAGCATATTCAGGATGTACTGTAAGCGTTGCTCCGTAAGCGGAAGCATCGGCAAGCGAACAACCATTTGCATCTGATAAGGATACCAGTTGCAGAGAATAAGTTCCTGCCGGCATTGTTCCATTGAAGAGTGTAGCGCCATCGCTCAGTGTGGCCGATTCCTCAACTCCGTCTACAGTCCAGGTTACTTCATAAGGTTCTTCACCACTTAATCCGCCCAGGGTTACTAAAATTGTTTCCGATGCGCAGTATTCGAATGAATCTCCATAGTCGGCAACTGTTCCATTAAATAGAATGTCTACGTCCGGTGTTTCGTTGATAGTCAAATCAATTGTGATTGTACTATCACATCCAGCTACATTATCAATCACCGCTGTGTAGATTCCACTTGTTGTGTAAACCGCCCCATCTGGTGCAGTATATGAATCACAAGCTGTTTCTGAAATAGAATCTGATGAGGGACCTCCAATTATTGTGACAGTTGTCGTACAGAATGATTGATTTCCGCTAGCATCCATTACAGTAAGGGTTACCTGATTTTCACCTTCGTGGCTGCAATCGAATTCTGTTTGAGATAAGGTATAGGTTTCGTTAGAGCAGTTATCAGTTGAACCGTTGTTTATATCAGCAACATTTAATGTAGCTGATCCATCCACCAAGGTAAGTATAGCTGGTTGACAAATTGCTGTTGGCGAAATGGTATCTACAACAATCACTGTAGTTTGACAAACAGATTCATTATCACTATTATCTTTAACCGTTAGCGTTATCTCGTTTTCACCAACATGGCTGCAATCGAAATCCTCCTGTGATAAAGTAATGTCGGCTATGCCGCAATTATCAGAGGTTGTACTAAGAATCTGTCCCAGCGAAACGCTGCCTTCTCCATTTGCATCAAGAAATACGGTTTTATCCGCACAACTCACAACGGGAGGTTCATTGTCTTCTACAATTACATTAAAGCTACAGGTACTTTCATTATTACAATCATCACTTGCCGTAACAATAACTGTTGTGGAGCCTAAAGGAAATTCATGGCCACTTTGAGGAAAACTGGTAACTTCCAATTCTCTGATCAATCGGGTATTATCGACCATTAACTCATCCAGTTCGAGGAATGTAAACCACATGTACCTGTTTCCACCAACACTTCCAATTAAATCTGATGGTGTATATCTTGTTTCGGTCCATATAATAATTCCATTTTCATCGACAAGATTAAGATCAACAGCAAGTGAGCCAACACTATCGCGGAAATTCCACTGAAGCGTATACCAACCTGAATTTTCAATTGTATAGTGGTTCGAAGAGGCGATATTTGTTTTTGTTGCAAAGTTGGTATTATTGCTTCCACCAATCAGAATGTTTCCATTGTCAGATGCAGCGTGGAAAATAAAGTCTCTAAGGTGCGAACCATCATTTTTAGAAGCTGCCACAGAAACATCAAATCCATAATCATCTTCTACAACCGCTGTTGCCGAAAGATCAAAAAACACATCAATCGAAGCTTTAAATCCATTACCGAATTCAGAACTATATCCACCCAGGCGGGAGAAAGTTCCTGTAAAATCAGTAGAATTATTTGCATTGAATAAACCGTATGCAACGCCATCTGCAGAAGCGAATGAGTCCTCTACCCTACTTACCTCACTTGTATAGTTATTCCAACCATCAAATGGTGTAGTTTCGGCATCACCGGATTCAAATTCTTCGTCTTCGAAACCTTCAAAGTAAATTACATTTTCTGCAAAAGGAAGGTCGAAATTAACTACAGCCGAACATTCATCCTCATCTGTACTAACCGTTAAATCAGCAGGACAGGTCAGTTCCGGCGCTTCTGTATCTGTTACAGTTATAGTTTGAATACAGGCACTGGTATTAGTTCCATCGCTTATTGTAAAGGTTCTTGTAATAGTTCCACCACAGGTTGATAATTCACTTAGGTCATCATTATATGTTATTTCAAAGTCACAATTATCGGAACCGGTCGCCATCCCCGTGATATTTGGATCAGTTGTCTGACTTGCCTGAATTGTAATGGCTGGAGGACATGTGATTTGAGGTGTTATGGTATCAAGAACAGTCACAA
>CAZJLZ010000337.1:0-4223 GCA_964546775.1 uncultured Cryomorphaceae bacterium
CGACTTTCGTGTCTTTGGATATCCCGGAATTGCAATGGTGTTCTTTATATTAGCTGCCGTTGGCGGAATTTTTTTGGCCATCAGGATCATGTTCCTCGATAAAGACAAACATCATAAAGACAAACCGAAATAAATTTTTCCGTTGGCTTTTGCCGATAATCCTGATTGTAATTGCTGGTTGCGGTCAGGAAAAAAATGAACTTCTGCGGATCGGGTTGAGCTGCCACGATGAAATCCGTGAACACGATGTGATTTGTACCTGTTCTTCCGGTGATGCACAATTGGGTTCTGCAGGAGTCCGCACGCGTGGTAATAGTTCTTTAAAGTATCCGAAGAAATCTATGCGAATGGAGCTCGACAGTGCTGCTTCGTTTTGCGGATTACCCGCACACCCCGTTTGGGTGCTGAACGCGGGGTATATCGATAAATCCTTTATTCGCCACCGGTTGAGTTTTGATCTTTTCCGCTTGATGGGAACGCACAATCTTGCTCCAAACGGCTGTTATTCCGAAGTTTTTATCGGTGATCAATATAACGGTTTGTACTATGTTATGCAGCGGATCGATGCAGAAAGAGCCGGGATTTCCAGTCGTCAACCCGGAGGAGTGATTTTTAAAGAACCACCGGTTTTTATCCGGGAAGAACGTGGCGTGGAATATCCGGAACATCCTTTCGGACAGAAATATCCGGAAGCCGTCGAAAGAGACGAATCGCCACTCGCCGAAGAACTACGCGATTTTCTTTTTCACGCTCCGGACAGCATTTTTTATAAAGAAGTAGAAGAGCGGTTTCACCTGGAAAACATTGCCGACTGGATGTTGCTTTTGCTATTCACGAACAACACCGATGGACTGCTGCGCAATTTTTACCTGTACCGATTGCATGTTGATTCGCCGTTTCGCATAGCCATCTGGGATTATGACGAAACCTTCGGGCGCTACGGAGATAACCGGATCAACAACATTGAAACAGATCTCGACTGGATTCAAAATCCACTGTTGAAACGGTTGATGGAACAGGATACGTTTCGTCAATTGATTAAAGATAGATGGGTTTTACACCGGGGCAATGTTCTCGATCAGGAATCGATCAATCGCCGGATTGATGATTATGTCCTTGAACTTGAGGATCACGTGGAAAAGAACTCTGAGCGCTGGCCGGTTGATGGGCCGGGGTATGTGGATGATTCCGGGTTTCAGGAAGAGGTTCAGTTTATTCGAACGTTTATTTCTGAACGTCTCGAAACGCTCGACGCGCGAATTAAACATTGGTAACTTCCCATCTGGAAGCAGTCAGAATTTCATAATGCTTTGCCGGAAATGACCTATTGTTTAACAATTTGCTCGTAGCGCACCGAATTCCCGTGAATTAATTGTACCGAGTAAATTCCCCTTGTGAGATCAGACAAATCGATTTCTGTCCTGTCGGAATTGGTTCGCTGCGTTTTCACTAGCTTTCCTTCCGAACTGAAGATGCGGATTTCTGCATTTACGGTGAGTCGATCGACAGTGACCCAATCGACAGTAGGGTTGGGGTAAAAACGCGGAGCAATGGCATTGGTGTCATCAACGGATGAAAGGAATTCAGGCATTGCCTTGTAAACTGTAGCCGTATTGTGGTCGACTCCCCAGATGAATCCGTCTGGTCCGATTTTGATGCCCTGTAAACTGCTGAAACCGGTTTCGAAACGATCGAGTTCTGTTGCCGGCATCGAGCTGATATCGTAGATGATGATCTCACCTGTTTCGAATTCACTAACGATCATGCGGTCATCGATGACATCAATACCCGCTGGTCTGCTGAGTCCTGAAGAAACGACAGCTTCCTGAGTGTAGCCAGAATAATTCAGGTATTCGGCCAGGGGTTCAAAGGGTCCGTAATCAGGCGTTCCGGCCGGAGTTCCTGTCGTGATGTCAATTCTGAAAATACGCTGATTTCCGTAATCCACCACATAAAGCCATTGCTTGTTTTCGTCGAGGACAAGATGACTTACCACTTCGTGATTGTCGTCCATGGCTACTTCATCGTCCGAAAAACGGTGAATAATGCCGTCGGAATGGTCGTCATTTCCTGGACCGTGATCATCTACAAAATCATATCGTACAATGTCGTTGTTGTAGCCGTCAAATACCCAAAAGGCGTTGCCCGTTTCCGCAGCAATTCCTTGGCAATAGGGAGATTCGTGTAGCATGTCCATGTGGCTTCCGTTGCCGCCCGATGGTTCGGCGTAAATGTCCATATCACTCGACCACAGCGCAGGACCGGTAAAGGCGTCGCCGCCATTGTGGTTGGCGTCGTATACTCCAGGCGAATTCGCGAAAAATCCATTTTCACTGAATGCTATTCCTGTAGGAAGCGACATGAAATGCCAGGCATTGCCATCGCGTTTCCAGATTTCACTTTGATTGTCTTCGCCGGCGTTGTAGATGGTAACTGTGCTGCCGCCGGTATTCTCGGTGTCCTTATTAATGACCCAGAGTTCCTTGTTGCTCAGGACAGGATGAAAATCGAGGTCAGTAGGAAGGTTCACCAGTTCGGCGGGACCGGCTATTTCACTGATCATAATCGGTGTGTCTACGAAGTCATCAAGGATGTTAGGAATACCGGGACCGGCTTCAACCTGAGTGGTGAAAATATCGTTATCCGGATTGCCGTCCGCGTTGCCGCCGTTGATGTTGGATGCCCATATTTCAATATCATACACTCCGTTATCAGTTATTGTCCATGCAGTTGGGTGTGTATAGTGCTCCGAGTCGTAGTTGCCCAGATTTGCATCGTTAATTGTACTGGTTACCGGGCCTCCTCCGTTGATTGAGTAATTCAGGTCGAAAGAGGTCACCGTTTCTGTTCCGTGATTGAACACCTGGCATTCAATTTCAAAATCACCGGATTCAACATATTGCAGTAGGTTCGATTCGGTGACTGAAAGGTCAAAAGCTGGAGGCATTGACGCCTGAAATGTATATGTGCCACCCAGTCCCATTCCCATAAATGAAGTGACGTTGTAGCCATTCACCATCACTTCGAACATAAAACCACCATCACCCCAGTCGTCTACATAGATCAGGTCAAAGGACGCATTTTCTTCTACACACCAGGGACCTTCCATCATCATGAGATTATTGCCGTAACCTCCGGGCGCCTGGTTTTGATCGCCTGCTCCATTGCAGCCAACGCTTACATTTCCCCCGCTGGCAATGGTGCCGGTTCCGCAGTTGTTGCCTTCTGGAACGAGTTCCCAGTAGCCTTCGTAGCCATAGGCATCGGTGTGAATAATTATTTCGAGTTCTACTTCTCCCGGATCACACTGGGCGAAACTTGAGCCAGGAAAAAGGACAATGGCAATAATTGCTGAGAGGAATAGGTATAATTTCATCATATCAGATTTTTAAGAATTCAGATTTGGTCAATATTGGCGTTAAAAAGTGAATGTACAATCGAACAGTAAGGATACTCAATTTGACTGGATTACAGCTTTTAGATTAAGTTTCGAATTGGATTCCCAATGTCTGAGGGATAAAACCAGTATACTGGAATGTTTGCTAATCGATTGTTTCGGTGACCTTCCCACACTTCAGCATTTTATCTCCAAAATAGGGGTTGCGGATTTCTTTTTGAGCGCTCAACCAGTAAGCCCCTTCGTTGTTGAAAGCCATTGGGCAATACTGGCGGTAGAGCGTTTTCGGTGCATGGGATTTGGCCAACTCATATACCAGGTTAGAAATCGGCTGAAAGTGCTCGCGCTGCATTTCTGTGTCGGTGGTGCCTGCCATTTTTTCGAGTTCTGATTTGATTTTGTCGATGGATTCTGAATCCTGATCTCCGACAGTTTCCAGCATTTTAGTTGCGGCATCGCCGGTTGCGCTTCCGTCCGTTTGCACCAGCGCGTCTTTTACGGTCAGGTAAGCGTTAAAAAATGCTTCGCTCATTTCAGGTTGCTCCGAATGTGACTGCTCGTGAGTTTCTTCGGTTTTCTCTGGCCTTGCCGAACCGTGGTCGTGACCGCTCATTTCGCTATCACCTTCGGGACTCATCATGCTCGGCTTTCCGGCAAGCTGGGCAGCCGCGTCAACGCTGAACGTGCCGTTGGTGACGATCTCTTCTCCTAATTCCAATCCGCTTTCCACCACAAAATGGTCACCCAGCGAAGGTCCCAATGTGACTTCGCGCATTTTAAAACTCACCTGATCTTCAGATTCGTCTTTGACGTAAACCACCGAGCG
>CAZJLZ010000338.1:0-9484 GCA_964546775.1 uncultured Cryomorphaceae bacterium
TTCCTCGGCGTCAGCTTTTGATTTTTGGCTAACTTTATGAAATGCCGATGCGATACAAAGAAGCGGAAAAGTGGGTATTTCACAAACTTATCACAGATCTGGATGACCGCCTGTGTTATCACGATTTGAAGCATACCGCCGATGTGGTACGGGCAGCTGATCGGTTGTGCTACATGGAAGGAGTCGGGCCTCGGGATACTGTGCTGGTCAGAACCGGAGCCCTTTTCCACGATATAGGGTTCTGTGATCAATACCTCGAAAACGAAGAAATAGCCTCAGAAATAGCCGCCAATGAACTTCCTCAGTTTGGTTTTTCACCCATCGAAATAGCTAAGGTTCGGGGAATTATATTGGCCACAAAAATACCCCATCAGCCTTCCGGGATGCTGGAAAAGATAGTTTGTGATGCCGATCTGGACTATTTGGGACGAGATGACTTTCACCCGTTGGCGGATAATCTGAAACGTGAGTTGATGCGTTATGATGTAATCAAAACGGATCTGGAGTGGGACGAAATACAGGTGAAATTCTTCAAGTCTCACCGGTTCTTCACAGAATCAGCAAAGAAACTCAGGGAAGAGAAAAAGAAGGAGCACCTTCAACAGATATGGAAACGCATGGAACTATATCCTGATTATGATGGCATCAGGTAAATAAAACGTTCTTCGAAATTGAGGTGCTGATAGGATTTATTATCAGAACCGGAATTTGCGCATCGTTCGTTAAAATATTCTGTACATAAGAGCTTCCAAGCATTCCTACCAGTGAATTGTTGGCCAGATTCATAATGGCAATAAGGTCGGCATTAATTTCGGCAGCGTGCTCCATAATTCCATCATCAAACTTACTACTGCTCCCTTTACTTACCATTGTGGTAGATTCAATATTCTGATCTTTAAAAAACCGCTTGGCATAGGCTAGATTTCTATCAAGTTGATTCTTCAAAAATTCATCTGTTTCTTTTGGAATAATTAAATGAACTCGGGACTGAAAATATTTAGCCATTTGAGCTACGATATTCAATTTTTGTTTGGTTTCTTTTGAAAGATCCAGAGGTACTACAATGTCGTCATACCCGGTTACTTTAATTGCACGTTCCTGAACTACTACGAAAGGCGTACTACTACTAATGATGACTTTCAAGGCCCGACTTCCGGTTATAAATTGCATACCACGCATTCCGTGGGTACCCATTACAATAAGTTCGGCACCAATTTCTTCTGCCACCTCACCGATATCTTCGAAGATAGAACCAACACGCACCATCGGTTTCATTTCGACACCAGATTTTTCATTTTCAAGTCGGGCCATTAATAAACCCAGTCGGGTTTTGGCTTCATCAATGTGCGATTTTTTCGGTACTACATGTACGATGGCAATTTCACCATTAATTGTTTTGGCTACAGCTATTGCATGTGAGATTGCGTTGTCTGCAACAGCTGTAAAATCGGTAGGTACGAGAATAGTTTTGCTCATTCTATAGAAAGGTAAAAGTTAACAAGCCAAATATAACTGATTTTTATTCCTTAAACCCCAGTCCTTGTTTTCACGACCATGATATAACTGCACCATCGATTAACAACTTTTAGGAATTTCTACAAGCAATTTCAATAGTTTCCTTTCGTTATGAATGGGAACGCATTTCCAAAAGGGCGATGAGGTTCTAAAAAACGTTAAAGAATATTCTGTTTATACCTTCCGCGTTAATTTGGCAAGGTTGTTGACAATACAAACCCAAAGTTCTTTACATAACTGTTACATTCACAAGGGCAAATTGGTTAATAGTTTGGTTAATAGATTTGGTTAAATTAGGTTGGTTCATTTTTTATCACTTCTATAGTCCTTTGTAACAGTTACAACCCCGCAACGGCTCTCAGCCTTGCGGGGTTTCTTTTTTCCGGCCATTCTGATTTTTCATTTTCCGATTTGCACCATGCTCAATCCTTTATCAGGTTAAGTGATATTGTATAGCTTTAGAACACCTGAATATGTGAAAAACTTACCCATATTGCGTAAATTCTCTCCGCATTTCTTCTTTTTTTTGATCCGATGCCTGAAACGAGATATCAGTTTGCTGTAATCGTCATAATGACTGCCTTTGTGGCAATCAACTTTGGAAAGCTCTTGATGGCTCCCAACGATTATTTAATAGCCGGCAGAGATGATGGTATTAAAAATTACTTTGTAGTTGCCAGCTATGTTAAGAACAGCGACAATTATTGTCAGATATCGGCGATGAATTACCCGTACGGGGAATTTTTACTCCTTGAAGACGCTCATCCTTTTCCTGCAGTTGTTTTTAAGCTGGTAACGAAGATATTTCCAGCTGCTAACAACTATATCATAGGATATATTAATGTGCTTCTACTGGCCTCCTTGATCCTTGCCGCATGGATAATGTTCCTGGTTTTTCATCATTTCAAAATCCGAACAGGCTTGGCTATAATTGGCAGTATTGCGGTGTCTGCGCTGAGTTCACAAATCCTTTTGTGGGGTTATGGTCATTGGGCGTTGGGATATGTTTGTTGTTTCCCTTTGGGGTGGTTTTTTCTGATTCGCGCGCTGCATTCCCGGAATTCGAATAAATGGACTTTTCTTACAGGCATTAATGCGTTGCTGTGGATGTATGTTCACCCATACCTTGGTTTATTGTTGCTGATGTTTAATGTCGTTTGTCTCGTCACTAATCACCTTGTGGGTTATCGAAATGGTGATCATCTCAAGCGGTATTTGGTATTATTTCTTTTTCCGTTGTTGACTTATGTGTTGAGTATTAAATTATTCGATATGCACACCGATAGGCCAGAAGCCTTCTTCTTCGACAAGCATGTTGCTACATGGAGAAGTCTGTTCGTCAGCAATGAAACTCCGTTAAAACATTTCTACGCGCTATTGGATTTGCCGCCATCCTCTTCAAAATGGGATAGCGTGGGGAATTATATCGGCATCTCAACAATAATGGTTCTGATCGTTTACTTTTTCATGCTCGTCAGGCGGTTGATAAGAAAGCAGATATCCTTGAGGCATTTTCTTCATGGCGAGTGGATGCTTTATTGGTGTGCAGCTCTGGCAACATTGCTCTTTGCCATGGCACTTCCTTTTCGCATTTTTCCCGAGCAGGATCTTGGTCCTTTCTCAGTTTTGATGCAGTTTTCCAGCTACGGAAGGTTTGCGTGGGTTTTTTACTTTGTTGCAACATCATTTGCGATCTATGTCCTAAGTCGGAATTTTTCATCCACCCGGTTTCAAAGACTTTTCGGCAACGTGATGGTGTTGGTACTTCTAATAGAAGGCTATTCCCTGCATGCTAAAATCGGGGCGATTGTTCCCGATTCACCCAATGTTTTTTCCGAAAAATATCTGAATGAGAATTTTCGAAGTGTTCTCGACCAACTGAATCCTTCAGATTATCAGGCAATCATTTCATTACCTTTTTATTATCATTATTCCAACCCGTATAATTTCGGGAGTTCGGCCAAAAGCATTTTCAACTCTATGATGCTTTCGTACCACACCGGGCTACCTATGATAAATGCCTATTTGTCAAGATCGTCCATAACGGAGGGTAGAAATATCATCCAGGTGTTTACTCCCGCAAAAATCAAAAAAGCTATAGAAGCTGATCTGTCAGATAATCGCCCTTTCCTCGTTTATCACACATCCGAAGAACTCAATCCGCTCGAAGAGCAACTCCTCGACCGATCGGAACTATGGCTCTCCGATTCGTTTGGTGATTTTTATAACCTGCCGTACGAAAAACTTTTTCCGGGGTTGGATGATAGGGAGGTGATTTTTCCAGATAGTCTTAAATCAACAATGACTTTTGAGAACGGAATATATACCACTGTGCCAGGGCAGATAGTTTATAAGTCGTTTGAGGACTCACCTGCGGAAAATACATTTTCGGGCCACGGTGCTTTTTCTTGTCCCAACCGAGGTCGCTACGAAATCTGTCGGTTAGACCTGTCGGCAGATTCCCTTACAAATTATGAATTATCATTGTGGTATTTTAATGACAATATCCGACAAACCTTTGCGAATATTGAATTGCAGACTCTTCATCCCGATGGTTCTGCAGCAAGCACCTATCACAATCCTTTTCAAAGTCAATTATTATATGGCAACTGGTCGCTTGTCAATATTCCGTTTCATCTGCATAAAAATCAATCAGCTGCTGTATTCGTAAATGCCGGAACCCCTGTGAGGGATTCCATTTATATTGACGAGCTATTGGTCAAACCCACCTCGATTCATGTATTTCGGGAGGATACCGTATTCGGTAATCCGGTATTATTGAAAGACAACCGAATATATGACCTACGCCGCTAGATTCCATACATCATTATTTTTCACCGCTTAGCGATGATTTCTAATGATTTTTGCTACCTGAATAGTATCTTGTCAAACATTTAAAATCTTATCGCGGATCAACACCAAACTTCAAGCTCACCAACCAAAAAGAAATAAAATTATGTACATTAAATTTCCACTTATCATGCTAGCATTGGCTTTAGCCGCTGTTTCCTATTCACAGGAAACCCCCTTATTAGATCGCGAACTTTTCTTTGGAAATCCAGAAATTTCCGGAGGTCAACTCAGCCCGGATGGTCAGTGGATTTCATTTTTGAAAGAAAACGAGGGCATTATGAACATTTGGGTCAAAAAGTTTGACGACTCTTTTGACGATGCCCGCCCGATGACTAACAGCAAACGCCCACTGTACGGCTACTTCTGGTCAAGAGATGGAAAATACTTACTGTATGCAAAAGATAAAGATGGGGATGAGAATATCAATGTGTTTATTGTTAACCCATCTGATGCAGCAGGTGAAGAAGGGGTACCGGATTCCAGAAACCTTACCCCAATGGAAGAGGTCACCGCTCAATTGTATAAAGCAAGTGACATCGACCATGAGCTCTTCTTTATTGGATTAAACGATCGGGACAAAGCCTGGCACGACCTTTACCGCTTGAATATTTCAACGGGCGAACTCGAAATGGTGTACGAAAATAACGATCGAATAACGAGCTATGGATTTGATTGGGACGACAACCTCCGCTTGCTGTACCGAACAGACGAGAAAGGCAATACGGTTATTCTGCACAAAGATGAAGAAGAACTAACCCCTATCTATGAAACTTCGGTTACGGAATCAGCTGGTGTATCCGGGTGGAACGAAGACAATTCCAAAATGTACCTGATTACCAATAAAGGAGATCTCGATCTGTTGACATTGTATCTGATGGATCCTGTCTCAAAAGAGATGACCAAACTGGAAAGCGACCCGGAAGGAAGGGTGGACTTCGGAGGATTGCGACTTGATCGAAACACTCGAAAGATGATCTCGACATCTTATACCGATGATAAAACCCGTTATTACTGGAAGGACAAGGATTGGGAAAAAAACTACAAATTTCTCACCAAACAGTTTCCGGGCCGCGAAGTAAGCTTTCAGAGCTCAACAGAAGATTATTCTAAATTTTTGGTTGCCGTATCGGGAGATCGTTACGCTTCGGAATCCTGGTTTTTCGATGCAGAAAGCAAAGAGTTGATTCATCAATATACTCCCCGACCAGAATTGAAAGAGGTGGAAGAACATTTGTCACCGATGAAACCCATCAGCTATAAAAGCAGCGATGGATTGGAAATCCGAGGCTATCTCACAGTTCCGCAAGGTGCCAATGCCAAGAATCTTCCTGTTGTAATCCTGGTACACGGCGGTCCAAAAGGTCCACGGGATCACTGGGGATACAATGCTCTCGTGCAATTTTTGGCCAATAGAGGTTATGCCGTAATGCAACCCAACTTCAGAGCAAGCGGCGGTTATGGAAAGTCATTTATGAACGCCGGTGACTTACAGTGGGGAAAACTCATGCAGGACGATATCACCTGGGGTGTAAAATACCTGATCGACGAAGGCATTGCCGACAAAGACAAGATTGCCATTATGGGTGGAAGCTACGGTGGATACGCTACCCTCGCAGGTCTCGCATTTACACCTGAACTGTATGCCGGGGGGGTCGACATTGTAGGGCCTAGCAACATCCTCACCCTTCTCGAATCCATACCAGCGTATTGGGAATCAGCGAGAGCCTTCCTGTATGGTATGGTAGGTGATCCTGAAACCGAAGAAGGAAAGAAACTCATTCACGAAGCAAGTCCTTTATTCAGTGCTGACAAAATCGACAAACCCCTGCTCATTATTCAGGGTGCTAACGACCCTCGTGTTAAAAAGGCAGAGTCAGATCAGATTGTGATTGCTATGCGTGATCGGGGAAAAGAAGTGTCCTACCTCCTGGCCGACGATGAGGGACACGGATTCGCCAAACCTGTTAACAGTATGGCTATGTATGCCGAAACCGAGAAATTTCTGGCCAGCATACTTGGCGGGAGATATCAGGAAGACATGCCGGAAGATGTTGCAAAGCGTCTTGAGGAACTTAGAGTAGATATTTCTACAGTGGTTCACGAACCCAAAAAAGAAGTTGAGGTTGCCACCGAAATGCCACCCATCAATAAAGATGTGATGACAGAAAGAGAAATAACTTACGACGTTAAAATGGAAGTCCAGGGTCAGGAATTGGCTATGACCTTAAAGCGGTCGATTTCCAAAGATGGTGATAACTGGGTAGTTTCTGAAACCAATACCGGAGCCATGGGCGAAAGTAAAGAGGCGATGGTGTACTCGAGTGACCTGAAACCAGTGTCGCGAAACATTGATCAAATGGGACAGAAAATCAACATGGATTATTCCCCCGGCAAAGTATCTGTAAACGCTATGGGTCAAGAGATGATGATTACCTATACCGGTGCTTTCATGAGCGATGGATCAGGTTTTGATCAATTGATTTCCGGATTACCCCTTTCTGAAGGCTATGAACTGTCCTTTAATATGGCAGACATGAGCACGATGAAATCGAAACAGGTAATCATGGTCGTGAACGGAAAAGAGAGCGTTAATGAAAAGGATTGCTGGAAAGTTACCCTTACCTCGGTTGAGAACGAGAACGACAAGAGTATTTTCTGGATCAACAAAGAGGATCATTGTGCTGAAAAGATGGTATCCATTCTTCCTGCAATGGGAAATGCGACAATTACCACTACCAGACAATAGACATAGGAATATCAATTCACATAAGTTAAATGGGGTAGTCATTTTTTGACTGCCCCTTTATTATTTGAAGTGTACTGAAAGTACCTTTTAATTATCTTCGGCACCGTGACAGAGGCACCCATTGGCATATTCGATTCAGGTATTGGCGGTCTGACTGTAGCCAGCGCCATTCACCGATTGCTACCGAACCGATCGATCATTTACTTTGGCGACACGGCCCACTTACCTTATGGTGATAAGTCGCCCAAAGCAATCAGACAGTATTCTGAAAAAATTACCCGTTTTTTAATTGAGCAAGGTTGCGAGACCATTGTAGTAGCTTGTAATACGGCAGCCAGTATCGCGAGCAAAGAGATTGCCACAGCGGCTGGACCTGATATTCCTGCTTTTAACGTGATTGATCCGGTGGCAAAGTATGTCGCGGATCATTATCAGCATCAAGCCATCGGTGTCATCGGCACCAAGGGAACCATCCGAACACGTGCATATCCAAAGGTGATCAATGGTTTTAACCCGACGCTGACTGTCAAAACAATGGCGACACCATTGTTGGTGCCCATGATTGAAGAGGGATTTTTCAACAACAATATCAGCCAGACCATCATCAACAACTATTTATCGAACAGGTTTCTGAGCGATATATCCGCTTTGATTCTCGGTTGTACGCATTACCCACTCATCCGAAAGCAGGTAGAGAAGTTTTATGCCGGCAAAGATGTCGCCGTGCTGGATACGGCCAGCATTGTAGCGGCAAGTGTGGCGAGCTCGGTTTCAGCTAAGTCTACACGCCCGCCAATTCACCGTTTTTTGGTGTCCGACTTTACCATGTCATTCCAGAACAGTACACGGATGTTCTTTGGCGAAAAGATAACTCTGGAAGTAGCCGATTTATGGTCTAATCCTTAAACCAGTCGGCGTACATAACATAATTGTCTGCAATGCGTTTTATTTCCCCTTCGAACAATTGCTTATCGATCGTTTTCACTTTCCTGGCGGGAACCCCCGCATACAATGAACCTGATTCCACAATAGTGTTTTCCAGCACAACCGAACCAGCAGCAATTAGGCTTCCCGATTCTATAACAGCTCCGTCCATTACAATAGCACCCATTCCGATGAGCACATCATCATGGATCGTACAACCATGCACAATTGCTCTGTGTCCGATAGAAACTCTGTTTCCAAACGTGGTAGCGGCTTTCTGATAAGTACAGTGAATAATGGCACCGTCCTGAATGTTCACCTGATCGCCAATGCGAATGGCATTCACATCGCCACGTACGACCGCCTGAAACCAGACACTGCAGTCGCTCCCCATAATCACATCGCCGACAATGGTCGCATTTTCCGCCAGAAAGCAATTCTCACCAATTTGAGGGGAAATCCCCCTTACTGCTTTAACGATCATTTTTTATCGAATCCAGCTTTACAACATGGGTGAAGGTCATCGTACGCTTTCAGGTCAGGATCGCTTCCGTCTGCAGTGTATCCCATATTGGTGAGTGCAGTTCGAACGGATGCTTCGTCAGTTTTATTCGGATTATAGATGACGGTTACAGTTCCGCTTTCCAGATCTACTGACGAAGATTTTACACCTTTCTCAAATGCAAAACCTTTTTCTATGGTTTCGATACACATTTCACAAACAGCAGAAGTCTGAATGGTAATGGTGTCAAATTTTGAATCATCCGGCTGTGCCGATGCGTTCAGGGTGAGCAGGAATAGAGTTGCTATAATTGTATTTTTCATGGTGTTTTGTGTTTAAAAATTAGTACGAAACCCAACATATACTACAGTACCATTAATCGGACCCCAAATCATTGAAGCGTCAAAAATTTCGCCAAAGGGATTCTCCGGGTCAATGATCGGATGTGCCTGTTTAAAATTGAGAAGATTTTCTCCTCCGAGGTAAATCTCTCCAAACTTGAAAGTTTTCGTGATTTGTCCGCTCATCATAAAATAGCTAGGCGATGATGTTGGGCGCTGATGTTCCAAGGGGTTTTCTACAGTTGATGGAATTCTACTCATTCCGTACCAGTTGGTCGTAATGTCAAATTTCCAAAGATCGAAAGGAGTCCGGTATTCGAGATTGATCAAAGCCCTGTCACGTGGGACAAATGGTCGGTCGGTCAATCCTTGTCCAATATAGGTGGTCTTAACTTCATACCGTTTATAGGCCAGTTTCACGTCGAATCTTTCGATAGGGGTCAGCATAAAATCAGCCTGAATACTATGAGAATAGGACTCGCCATCCAGATTGTAAAACAACAATTGACGGGCGCTGTGATCCATGTCTATGACAAGTTGATTTTCGAACCAGGTATAAAAATAATCCACGTTGAAATGTCCTTCCATTCCGGCAATGGTAAA
>CAZJLZ010000339.1:0-2745 GCA_964546775.1 uncultured Cryomorphaceae bacterium
CTTCTCCTCACCCGAATGTCACCATCGGAAGAAAGTGTACACCATACAAAGTGGAAATGGTTATTCGTGGCTACCTCACCGGGCATGCCTGGAGACAATATCGGGACGGTCATAGGGAATTGTGTGGAGTAGAAATGCCGGATGGCATGAATGAAAACGATCGTTTTCACGAACCAATTATTACCCCAAGCACCAAAGCTGATGAAGGCCACGACGAAGACATCAGCCGGGAGGAGATTATTGCACAGGGAATTGTTTCGAAGGACGAATACGAACAACTTGAAAAGTATACGCGTGATTTGTTTCAACGCGGATCAGATATGGCTGCCGAAAAGGATCTGATCCTGGTGGATACCAAGTACGAGTTTGGAAATTACAACGGCGAAATTGTCCTCATCGACGAAATTCACACGCCCGATTCATCGCGGTATTTCTACGCCGAGGGTTACCTGGACCGTCAACAACGCGGTGAACCTCAGAAACAACTCAGCAAAGAGTTTGTGCGGCAATGGCTGATTGAAAATGGTTTTCAGGGAAAAGCAGGTCAGCAGATTCCTGAAATGGACGAGGAATTGATTCTATCTGTTAGCCATCGGTATCAGGAGTTGTACGAGAAGATCAGCGGTAAAATATTTGAACCAGCGAATTACGAGTCAATGGTCGACGATATAAAGAACGCTGTAAGGAGTGCTTTGGAAAAAGCAATCTGAGTTTCAGTATGAGTTAACCATTTTGAACACTTTTCACCTTTATCAGATTCATCATTAATGATGTGATAATTAATGATATCATCCCGGCTGAAATTGCTGTAACCACTACATGACCGTATAATTTATAGTCCAAACCACTCAGCAACCTGATTGCAATGATTGTCAATGCAATAAATGTAAAAAGTATCCAATACTTTAATTCCGCTGTTTTGTCTAATACATTATATCTCGGAAGTTTAAAAACAGCATACAATACAACGAGACCACCAAGAATACTACTCAAATGTTGCAAAATTTTCATTACCGGTATCTCAAATCCAACGATTGTCAGATTACTTGTAAGAGAAGGAATTTCGGTTACAAAAAATCCGCTATCGTGAGTGAAGCTGTCCCATAACACATGAGAAGATGCTCCAATTAGAATCGAAAGCACCACAACCATCCAATGTCTTTTAAAATAGTGATTCCAATTGAAGTCTTGAAAATTCTGGAATCTGGCTCTCAAAAATTTAGGCAAATTCGGAAATAATTGATTTCGTACAAGATTGTGGAAGATAAAAGCAAGCAGTAATCCCATCGGTAAATCAAACCAAAATATACCACTGAATGTGTGGCTAAATTCACTATGGATTCGCATTCTCAAGAAGTATTCGAAATCAGGAGTTAAACTACCTACAATAAGGCCAGTTAATGAAATCCATTTTCGCGGTAAATATGTCAGGGGTAAAACTATTGCCGGATGGGAAAATGTAAATGGCATGTATTGATCTCAATCTTTTTTTTTGCTATACTTTTGGCAACGCGCACAGCCGGTTGATCTGATGACCGTGATGCACGATGTGGTTGGTCAGAAAATCAAGCGTTTGGTAGAGGTTTAAACGACCGGTAAACGGATGTTTGAAAATCTCCCGATCGTAATATGCGGGGTTGAGCTGATTCAGGAATGCTTCGTATTCATCGTGTACACCATCCCAATAGGCAAGCATGTTTTCGAACGATTGCGCTCCGGTAGGTTCAGGCAGAATGTCGGGAGCTTTCCATTTTCTATCGGATTTTAAAGCGGTGATCAGTTGGTCGCTTTTCGCAGAATTCTCTTCACCTGCGATCGGAATTTCGTTGTACGGCGCCTGTGTTTTTCGCTTCATGTATTCAAGCGTTCCTTTCTCTGAAGTAATGACGTGCTCCATGACTTGCAGCATGTTCCACCCCGCTTCAGGCGATTTTGCCCGATCCTCGCGCGAGCAGTTTTCCAGTTGACGAACGAATGCGTCTTTCGCTTCGCTGAGACGGGTTATATAAGGTGTCAGATCAGTAGTCATAGATAAAATTTGTGTGAATATAATTGATATCCGGTTAACCTGCTGCTCTTTCTGTTCGCACCTAACGATTTGCATTGTACTAAAAAGGCTGCTTCGTTATACGAAACAGCCTTTTAAGGATGTATTGAGCGTTGATTATTTTACTTACCAAAGATCACAAGACTGAATTCCTTGTCGGTCAAAGTACCGGCTGAATTATAGGTCCGCACTGTTACCTGGCTGGGAGCAGCGCCGGAAGTCACTACACAAAAGCCGGGAGCAAGATCATTCCTGATCTGGCATATACATACGGGATTTGTAGCGGTAGAAAACAAACCCGGAGGCAGGCTCACTACTCTCACTCCTGTAGTCGTCACACTGGTATTTGTAACGTTATAGGCATCGAAAGCGAGGTTTGGAGTTCCGACAATTGGAAAATTCACCCAGGCTTTGGCGATGGCATCTTCATCCGGTGTGTCTCCCCCCGGTAGTTCGACAGAATTGCCATTGCTGATACTGAGTGTGCTTCCGTTGATTGATAAATTCTGTAATTCGTTGGAAGGATCCGCATCGGCATCATCCACCTCTTCGGCAGTACGCGCGTGCATGGCATAAGGCACACTGACCAATTCTGACGTGCCCATATTTTCGAATGACGATCCTCCATCCGGATCGATTTCTACCTGCAGATAATAGGAGTCCTCTCCCCACGAAATAGAATTGAAATTGTCGGAACT
>CAZJLZ010000340.1:0-4183 GCA_964546775.1 uncultured Cryomorphaceae bacterium
ACACCACCGAGCCGCATCGTCACAATTACTTCGAGATCTTTATTTTCGATAAGGGATACGGAACGCACGATATTGATTTTCACTCTTTCCCAATCTCTTCGGCCAGTTTGCACATTGTGGCGCCGGGCCAGGTGCACCAGGTAAAACGTGAACTCAACACCAACGGCTATGTTATTCTCTTCGATTTCTCAGCGATAGAGCGCAATTCCGCAGCGACCGATTTTTTGTACGATCACCTCTGCTACGACGTGATGGAACTCAATCCCGTGTACCAGTTCAACAGTGAAACCGCTGCCAGCATCATCCATACAGCGAACATGCTCTGGAAAGAATACCATTCAGAAAATGATCTTCAGGAAGAATTTTTGCGCAATCATCTCAACCTTATCTGCATTTCCTGCCTCAGAACCATCCACCCGAAAAAACCCGTGCATTCTGCCGCTGTTGAAACCTACCGGGAATTCAGAAGATTGTTGAGGAGCAATTTCAAGACTATCAAAAAAGTGTCGGAATATGCGGCAGCCCTCAATGTTTCCGAAAAGAAACTCAACGAGATTGTCAATGCCAAAACCGGTTTGTCGTGTAGCCATCTTATTTACAACCAAATCATCCTCGAAGCCCGGCGTTTGCTCAATACCCCATTTTCGGCGAAGGAAGTTGCCTATGCCCTCAACTTCGACGATCCGGCTCATTTCAGCAAGTTTTTTAAGAGCCAAACGGGGCTGAATCCAACGGAATTCCAAAAAGTACATGCATAATTCCGAATTGTACATTTCAGGTCGGGATGTTTCCCACTACATTTGATCAAAACCTGAAATTATGAAACGCTTTACAACCTTTATGTTGCTGATTCTATCACTCAGCACACAAGCGCAAAGTACCATGTGGTATGAAATCCCGACCAATACCAACAAAAGACTGAACACCATTTCGTTCGGAAGTCCGGCGATAGGTTACATCGGAGGCAATGACAGCTTGCTCCTCAAAACGACTGACGGAGGTTTTACCTGGTCGGAAGTGGCGATGAGCGGTGTCAATTTTTTTGCCTTTAGCAACGCCATTCTCAACCTGAAATTTGTGAACGAAACCATTGGTTACATGACCACCCAAAGCAGTGGTGTATACAAGACAACCGACGGCGGTTCAACCTGGTCTCAATTGCCTGTTTCCGGAAATATGTGCTACGCCCATGGTTTGTTTTTCTGGGATGAGCAAAACGGTTTAATTGGAGGGGCAGGGTGTTTTCAGGGTGAAGTCATTGATATTTATACCGATGGAAACGTAGAATTGGCCACGATCAATCCACCAACTTCCGATCCTGCTGACATCGTCGTTGACATTGATTTTCTGGATTCGGACTTTGGCCTGGCTACAAGCAGAAGTCGTTTTCTGAGAACCACAGATGGTGGCCAGAACTGGGACACCATACCTTCGGGAACACCCAACACTTTAACCTCCATTGAAATAGTGAACGATACTTTGGCTTACGCCGGTTATATCAATGATCAAACTGCCGGATACGGAATTCTGGTCACGCATGACGGAGGCTTAACGTGGACGATGGACTTTGATATGGCCACTTTTGCCTATCCCGATTACAACGACGTAAAAGAAACCGCTGATGGAACAATGTTTACGGTTGGCAGTTCGAGTTTCAGCGCCGGTATGATCTTCGAGAATACAAGTGAAGGCTGGTGGTATTACGACGTCAGTCAGCCATTGTTTGCCCTCGACAGCTATGGCGATAGCACCGTTTTTGCCGTTGGTGACAGCGGTTTGGTGGTCACCAATATCAACCCGGTGCTCAGTGTTTTTGAAACGACGTCTGGTGAAAATCCAATGACGCTATATCCGAATCCTGCAGATGATGTGCTGTATTTTGATCTCGGTGATGAAAACACGGGTTTGCCCTCTACAATTACGGTCTGGAACCTTCAGGGGCAATTGGTGCTGCAAGCCACTGTTTCTGATTTCAAAGTGAATGTGAGCGACCTGAGTGCCGGAAGTTATGTACTCGAAGTCGTGCAAAATGGCCGAAAATTCAGCAGACCGTTTCTCAGGAAATAGCCGGCAGCGGTTTGGTATTTCGACCGCGCTGCGTAAGCTGGGTTTCGATTACACTTCGACTTACCTCGACTATGCTCAGCAACCACCGCTCAACCAGCGCCTGTTCCGCTTCACTATCTACTGAGTTTCGAAATCAAACTTCGGTTTAAAGTATCATTAGTTTGCATGACATACGAAGTAGTAGCGTTGCGCTTTTCCGCTCATTGAGCATAGTCGAAATGTAGGAAAAGTGCGAGCGGTTTAGTACTTCGATCCCGCTCCACAGGCTGGGTTTCGACTAAGCTCATCCAATGCCTGTTTCGCTCCGCCAGTGGCTGAGTTTCGAAATCAAACTTCGGTTTGAGGTATCCTTTTTTGCTTGACAGACGAAGCGGTTTGATACTACGATCCCGCTACATAGGCTGAGTTCCGCTTCACACCATATTAACTTTACCGCACTCATCCACTTAAAAATATTATCCCTTATCTTCATGCGACCCAAACCGCACGCAGATGAACCTCAGTTTTCAGAAAATATTTTATGTGATCGCGTCTTCATTCGGACTGATCGCCATATTGATCTTCGCCAAAGCTATTTTGATTCCGCTGGCGTTTGCACTGTTGCTCGCATTTATTTTGTTTCCGCTTGTCAAGCGATTCCAGCGGAAGGGCATGGGTGTGATCTTCGCTACTTTTTTGTCGATGTTCATCGTGACCATCGTGCTCGCGGCGGGTATTTTTCTGTTTTCCACCCAAATCATCGGGCTGTCGGAAGAGTTCTACGCGTTTCAAAACAAACTGGTCAATGTTTTTGCCGAAGTCACGGCCTATATCAACAGCAACATCAACTTTATCGATAACCTCGAGGGCGATGATTTGATCGGTGAGGTAAAGACCTGGCTCAACGAATCGGCAGGGATGCTGGTAAAACAGACTTTTAGCGGCACAGCGGCCTTTCTCACCGGATTCGTGTCGACGGTGATTTTCACTTTTTTGATTCTGATATACTACTCCGGTCTCACACACGCTTTTGTGATGTTTTATCCGCCCGAAAAACGACCCCGTGCTGCGCGCCTTTTTAAATCGGTTCAGCAAGTCGGTCAGAAGTATCTGGTGGGTATGGTCATGATCATCATCATTCTCGGTATCGTCAACAGCGTTGGCTTGATGATTATCGGCATCGACAATCCGTTTTTGTTCGGTTTTTTGGCCGCCATTCTCGCCATCATTCCGTACGTGGGAACGGTGGTGGGCGCTGCGATCCCCATACTGTACGCTTTTATTTCCTACGACAACATCTGGATGCCGATTGCCGTAGCTCTAATGTTTTGGCTGGTTCAGTTGGTTGAGGCCAACTTCCTTACGCCCAAAGTGGTCGGCGGAAGTCTAAAAATCAACGCATTAACGGCCATTCTGAGCATCATCATCGGAGCGTCCATTTGGGGTGTGGCAGGCATGATTCTGTTTTTGCCTTTTGCCGCGATGCTGAAAGTAGTGTGCGCCGAATACGATGAACTGAAGCCTGTGGCGCTGCTGATCGGTGAGCAGGGAGAGGAGGACGATAAACCAACTCCGGAAGTTTGGCTGAAATTGAAGAAGAAGGTCAAAGGTTGGTTTAACCGATAAGGAAATCAAAAAAGAGGCGCAGTGCGGATATCGTGCTGCGCTTTTTTATTGGTTGCAGGATGCGCAGATTCCCGATGCTTCGATGCGCAGTTCGTTGACGATATGCCCGGGAATATCCAGTTCAGTGGAGGCTTCTACCGCTACGCACGAAACCGTTTCGCAATGCATACATTTAAAATGAATGTGCCTGTGATTGTGGCGTTGCGCATTGCAATGGGTGCTGCACATTGCATAAAACGTATCCTTTTCATCGGCCATCGCCTTGTGGATGATCCCGTTTTCAAGCAGGGCGTTGATCGTCCGGTACAATGTCACGCGGTCAAAATTCTGCAGCGTATTCTGAATTTCCGAATACGGAATTGCTTTGTCGAATTCCGCAATCGTTGAAAGCAATTCCAGCCTGATGGGTGTGGCTTTCAGGTTGCGGTTTCTGAGCAGGTTGGTGAAGTCGGTTGTTCGGGGCATAATCAGCTAGCGTTAAAATGAGGCGTTGATGCCGGCTATAATGTTG
>CAZJLZ010000341.1:0-7890 GCA_964546775.1 uncultured Cryomorphaceae bacterium
ACCTGAAAATTGTAGTGCTCAACAACGCCGGTGGAGGAATTTTCCGGATCATAGAAGGTCCTGAAAAAGAAGCCGAAACCGAACAATTTTTCGAAGCCCACCATCAACAAACCGCCGGTCGATTGGCCAAAATGTATGACCTCCTCTATTTTTCCGCAAAAAATATTTCCGAGGTTGAAGTCGGAATGGAACAATTGCTGTCATTGCCAAATGAAAAACCGACTATTCTCGAGATATTCACTCCAAGATTGGAAAACGATAAAATTTTAAAAGCTTATTTCAAACATCTGCAATCAGCGCGGGTAACTATCAAAACCGTAGATCATGAGTAAATCGGCTGCATGGATTCACGCGTTTCGACTGCGCACGCTGCCGTTGGCTTTTTCCAGCATCATCACCGGTTCATTTCTGGCAGCGGCCTTTGGAAACTTCTCTTTTCTCATACTCGCTCTTGCATTGGTGACTACTCTATTTCTGCAAGTGCTTTCCAATCTGGCCAACGATTATGGCGATAGTGCAAAAGGAACCGACAACGACGAGCGGGTTGGTCCGCAAAGAGCTGTACAGAGCGGCATCATCTCCCCGGCTGAAATGCGAACCGCCGTCATCATCACGGCAGGTCTTTCTCTGGTTTCGGGACTTTTGTTATTGTATTTCGGAACCCGAGGATTGGGTACTACCGGTTTTTTGATTTTCCTGGGACTCGGATTGTTGGCCATTGCGGCAGCAATTCTTTACACCATTGGGAAAAAGGCATACGGTTATCTTGGCCTGGGCGATGTTTTTGTTTTTCTGTTCTTCGGTATCTGCGGTGTTTGCGGAAGTTTTTTCCTCCACACCCATTTCTGGTCCTGGGCAACATTTTTACCTGCTGCTTCGATAGGACTACTCTCCATGGCGGTCTTGAATCTCAACAACATGCGCGACCGGCTTCCTGACACGAACGCCCGTAAATTCACGCTCGCAGTGCGCCTTGGCGACTACGGTTCACGTGTGTACCATATTTTCCTTTTGGTGGGAGCGGTATTGAGTGCGGTTATTTTCACTTTATTGAACGGAGGTGAAATCTGGCAGTTTATTTATCTGATCATCGCTGCCCCGCTGATTACCAACCTACGAAAGGTGGTTACTTTCACAGATCCGACAGAACTTGACCCCGAACTGAAAAAAATCGCTCTGACCACTTTTCTCTTTTCCATTACCTTTGGACTCGGACTGTTAATTTGAAATATGCTAGTAGCCAGATATACGCCGTATTACCTGAAATTTAAAGTACCAGCCGGAACTTCGCGCGGAGTGATGCGCGAGAAACTTTCTTATTTCATCGCGATCCACGACACGGACGCCCCCGAAGCCATCGGTCTCGGTGAATGCGGATTGTTGCGCGGACTCAGCGCCGACGATCGGTCGGACTACCTTCAGAAACTGGAATGGTTGTGCGAAAACATCAACCGCGATGCTTTGGAACTGGATGAAGAACTCTTAGAATTCCCCTCGATACGGTTTGGTCTGGAAATGGCCCTCGCCGATCTGGCCAATGGAGGAGAACAACAATTTTTTGATACGGCTTTTGCCCGTGGAAACGCTCCGATTGCCATCAATGGTTTGGTGTGGATGGGTTCTGTAGAAGATATGTCGCGTCAGGTGGAAGCAAAAGTCAACGCAGGATTTCAATGTCTCAAACTAAAAATAGGTGCACTCGATTTTGACGACGAGTTAAAATTGCTTCGCGGAATCCGAAAAAACTTTCACTCCGAGGATCTTGAAATTCGTGTAGACGCCAACGGGGCATTTTCCCCAAAAGAGGCACTTTCGAAGTTGGACAAGTTGTCGTCCATGAATCTGCACTCGATCGAACAACCCATCGCTGCCGGACAACCGGAAGAAATGGCCGCCCTGTGCGCCAAAACACCGATTCCGATAGCGCTGGACGAAGACCTTATAGGAGCTTTCGATTCGCTGGAACAAAAGTATCTGCTCGAAAAAATAAAACCGCAATACATCATCATCAAACCCAGTTTGCTGGGTGGTTGGAAAGCGAGTGAGCAGTGGATCAACCTCGCGAATGCTGCCGGCACAAAGTGGTGGGTGACTTCGACGCTGGAATCAAATGTGGGATTGAACGCAATCGCACAATGGACCGCTCAATTGAAGACGACCATGGCGCAAGGTTTGGGAACCGGGCAGTTGTATGAGAATAACTTTCCATCGCCGTTGAAAATATCGCAGGGACAATTGCGGCACTTCGGAACCACCTGGGATCTCGATGCCCTTTGGGAACAGCCATGGGAAGCATTTTATTAAACAACCGGGAAATCAACCCTGGGAATCTGGGTATACTCAGTCCGGATCATTTCATTGGCATTGAAGCTGGAGTTCTATCTGAGATCAAAGAATTTCTAAAAGAATGGTGGGGCGAGTCGAAACACATCGTCGTGGATACTTCCGGCAGTACTGGAACTCCCAAAGAAATTTCACTTTCAAAAGATTCGATTACAGCCAGCGCCAACAAAACCATTTCCTTTTTTGATCTGAAACCCGACCAGAACGCAATGTTGTGTTTACCTGTTCGGTACATAGCCGGAAAACTAATGGTTATCCGGGCCCTTCGTGCCAAAATGAATCTCGTTGTTGTCAACCCTACTCTTCGTCCGCTTGAGGAGCTCCAATCGCAGATCGATTTTGCTGCGATGATTCCGCCGCAGGTATTTTCAGCGCTAAATCAAGATATCACCAAAAAAAAACTTCAGAAGATTTCCCGAGTTTTGATTGGAGGGGCACCGATTGACTACGAGCTCGAAAAACAACTCGCCAAACTTCCGAACCGGTTTTACCACAGCTATGGAATGACGGAAACTGCGACCCACGTAGCGCTGAGGGAAATCGGAAAAAGTCAGGAATATGCTGCCCTCGAAGGGATTCAATTCTTTGAGGACGAACGCGGATGCCTGGTCATTGAAGCCGATCATTTGGAAGAGAAAGTGGTAACCAATGACCTCGTGGAACTTTTGGACAACACCCGTTTCACATGGCTCGGACGCGCTGATCACGCGATTATTTCGGGTGGACTGAAACACATACCGGAAGTTCTGGAGAAAAAAATTGCAGCAGTTATCAAAGTTCCATTTTACATAATTGGAAAATCCGATACGGATCTTGGGCAGAAATTGGTCCTCGTCATTGAAGGAAAGCCATCAAAAGAACTGGAATTTCAATATCTTAAGGAAAAGATGAGTGCGGTACTTCAGCGCCATGAAGTTCCAAAAGAATTGGTTCTACGCGAACAATTCAGTCGGACTGAAACCGGAAAAATTATTCGGAATTAGAGCCTGACTATACGTTCAGAAGAATTTCCAAGTCGTAATACATACACACTTCCTTTCTGAAGATTCATCGGCCACAAGACAAAGTCGCCCGGCAGCACTTCGCGTTGGAACAATGCTCTTCCCAATACATCATAAATCTCGAGTGTACCTGATTCCTGGATGTCAACTCCATCCGGGAGTACTCTCCAGGAATCTCGTTCATGATCTCCAATTGATTGAACAACATCCTGAAAAGTGAGTATAATGTTGTCCATGAAATAAATCGCTCGTCGTAAATTCAAAGAAACCACTTCGGTTGTCATCAATTGAATTTCCAGATCATCGGTACTGGCAAAGCGCCCAATGGTAATGTGGTCATAGGGTTGATCGGCCACAAACTCACCTGACAATTCGCGCCATTCGGGCACGTCATTTACCTGACCGGCCAAAGTTGTAATGATGGGTTGTATTTCCAACGGGGAGGAATCTATCTCCTCGCCTTCTGTTAATTCTCCTATTGTTAAGGCCATTCCCAACTGGTCTATCGCAAATTTCGAGTTCTCGGCCCAACGGTAATGCATCGAAAAATGGTATGTAGCACCAGGCAGCAAAGCTTCGCTTAAAGGTGCCTGCGCATACTCTGTATAATCAACTTCCAGTTCCTGTTCCTGCCAATTATCAAAGTGATTGTGATATAAAATGGTAGCTATATAATTATCACCTTCCTGAGCTAAAGCTGTTCCCCATATGTTATCGGGCACAGTTACCAAACTACTTGTAGCGCACAGAGAAATCAGGTCGCTGGTTCCCGAAGTAGGGCAATACCACGGGTCGGCCAGACGAAGGAAATCGTGTGTAGTATCTATTCCTGTGACATAAAAAGAGTAACCGCTGCTCGTTAAACCTTCCGGACAGGAACTAATCGATTCAAAACTGCCGTTTTCTACAAGATTCTGAGCATATCCAGAACTCAATAAAATGACAAGGACGAGAGCGCAGAGAATTTTTTTCAATGTTCTTAATTCAAACAAAGGTGAGACGATTAACCTCCGCAAAAGTTGTTTAACCCTCCTGAGGGTCAATCACAATTTGCTCCAAAGTACCTTTTGATTCTCCAACACTCCTTCCCCATTGAGCAATGGATTCGAGTACAGGAATGAGCGTTTTTCCGAATTTGGTCAAGGAATATTCCACGCGTAACGGGACTTCTGCAAAAACCTCCCGCTTCACAAGACCATCTGTTTCAAGCGATTTTAATTGAATACTGAGCATTTTTTCTGTGATGTCCGGAATTTGTTTTTTCAATTCACCAAAGCGGTAAGTTTTATTTCGCAAATACCACAAAACAACCGTCTTCCATTTGCCACCTATAAAATTCATGGTCACGTCCATCGCACAATGGAAAACGCGGCCATCCATCTTAAAAACGTACTCCTTGTTGTCGATCAACATAAGTTTTCCGAAAATTTCATACTGTCGAATTTGACAGTTATTGCAAATGTAAATAACGATACTTAAGTTTGCAACTATACTTTATTCAGTAACTACTAAATAAACAGAATTATGAAAATTAATGTATTGGGAACCGGGGTAGTTGGACAGACCATTGCAACCAAAATGTTGGAACTGGGTCACGAAGTTTCAATGGGAACACGGAATGCCCAGCAAACCAAATCAAGAGCTGACAAAAACCATATGAGCAATCAATCCTTTTCGGATTGGCATGCAGATCATTCCAAAGTAAACCTTCAGGATTACGAAAATTTGCCGACCAATTGTGACTTGTACATCAATGCCACAAGCGGAGGGTCTTCTCTCGATGCCCTGAATGCCTTAGGTAAGGATAACCTGAGAAGTAAAATCATCCTCGACATTGCCAACCCGCTCGATTTTTCGAAAGGCATGCCTCCTTCCCTGTCTGTGTGCAATACCGATTCTCTGGCCGAACAAATCCAACGATCATTTCCTGATTCGAAAGTGGTAAAAAGTCTCAATACGATGAATTGCTTTTTGATGATGAATCCTTTGTTGGTGAAGGGAGATCATTCTGTATTCATCAGTGGTAATGACACCTCAGCAAAGAATACGGTTAAAATATTGCTCGAAAGCATCGGTTGGAGTTCAAAAAACATCATCGACCTGGGAGATATTACCACCGCTCGTGCGACTGAAATGTTGTTGCCGATCTGGTTGCGATTATGGGGCGCTTTGGGATCTGCAGAATTTAACTTCCACATTCAAAAAGCTTAATTTTCTTCATTATACTATTTTGGACGTGGTGCTTTCACATTTTTTAAGCATTGACATTCTGAAGGTGCGCAATTTATCCTTACCTTAATTGAGTGCTCACCAACGAAGATATTTTGGTAGTACAAAACAGAAAAACTAACGAAATACTACCCCATCATGCACTCAAAACCGATCCTTCTTACCGACAAAGAAACGAACGTTGAATCAACCGAACGACTGGTTTCTGCACTCACCGGTTCGCTGTTACTACGCTCTGGCTTAAAATCGAGGAGTGTATTTAAAACCCTTATCGGTGGCTATTTACTTTTCCGTGGCACCACTGGTTTTTGCTTTGCCTATGACCTGATGGAAAAAAAGGGTTTTGTCGCGAAACCTCGTAACGTGAATATTCGCACAAGCATTACGGTGAAAAAATCCCCGGAAGAAATGTATTCTTTCTGGCGAAACCTGGAGAATCTGCCCTTGTTCATGGATCATCTGGAGAGTGTAAAAGAGCTGGATGATATTCATTCGGAATGGCACGCCAAACTCCCCGGAGGTCACGGCAGCATCAGTTGGCGCAGTGAAATCGTCGACGATCAGGTCAATAAAAGAATTGGATGGGAATCAATGCCCGATTCGACCATAGAAAACTCCGGATCCGTACTGTTCAGAGATGCGGGGGAATTTGGTACTGAAGTTCAGATCACCTTCTCATATCGGGCACCCGTTGGTAAACCCGGTGAATTGGTAGGAAGATTGTTGTCACCGCTTTTCGAAAAAATGGTTTCAGACGATGTTGAAAATCTGAAATGGTTTTTAGAAAGCGGAGCTATGGCCCAACACGAAAAAGAGCAGTGGGTTGGCTCAAAAAACTAAAGCCGATTTAAGTGTTTGCCACAGACAATGAGTAACCGATTTTGAACCATAAGAAATCCGCTGATAAAACTCTGTTCCTGCCCCAAATTGGTTGTTGAAAAATGCAATTGACGGGACATTGCTCCCAACAAAGTCAAAAATCTTGCTTTGTCCGGCGTTTAACCGGATTATTTCATCCGTCATCAAATGTGCAGCACAACATTCCCTTCCAGTCTCAGTACTGTATTGAAATAAGTAATAAATTCGGTGATCATCCTCGACGGTATATGCGACTCCGTGTAGAGTTCCGTCGGGAAGAAATGCCCCCCAAAGAGTGCCTTTTGCTTTGTTATTTGCTGCGGAAATCAATCTCATAAAAGAATCATGATTTGCCTCATAAACAGGAACATCCCGATAGAGATCAGAACTTTTCAGAAACTCCTCGAAATCTACCCAAGCCAAATGCTTTCGGATAGTGACCTGTTTTTGACTAGCCTTTCTTAAAGAATATTTCAATCCTTTGTGATACTTTTTTTGAATTTCAAAATAGTCCTTTTCGAGTGACAATACCTGCGCTGTTCTTAGCTCGGCTTTAAACTTTTTTGGAACGTTGATCTTTTCCAGATTCAGTTGAATTTCCATATATCGGTAGTTATCAGGAACCGAATTCCAAAACTCCTTTTCCTGTTCGATGGTAATTCTTTCCCGGAAATACATAGAAAACTTGTGACCAAAAAGTGGTTGATATATAAAGGGCTGTCCAAATTTTTGACCATTCACCAGCGGAAGACCGAAGCGGTACTCATCATCGGCCAGAACTTTCCATCCCGGTGCAATGGCGTCAAGAAACCAGGATTTTCCATAAATCAATCCACCGGGACAACTTTGAACCAACGAATCCCATAGCTCTTTATCGATATTCTGATTTGAAATAACTGTGAACACAAATGAAAGTTTGGTAACACATGAACGGGTTATGTGCTTCATTCATTGTTTAAGCTATAAAAGGATAGTCTTCAAACCTTGAAGATTATCTATTGAACCGCTCAAAAACTGCTTTATCGAGTTCTTCCTGATGATTGGGATGGGCGATTTGAACGAGTGCTTCCGCACGTTGTCGTAGATTTTTACCGTACAAATGTGCTACTCCGTATTCGGTGACAACATAATGAACGTGCGCCCGGGTGGTGACTACTCCGGCTCCTGGTTTCAGAAAGGGAACGATCTTCGATTCACCGCTTTTGGTCGTGGATGACAGTGCAATAATGGGCTTCCCACCTTCCGACAATGAGGCGCCGCGCATAAAATCCATTTGTCCCCCTACTCCGGAATATTGGTAGGTTCCGATTGAATCAGCGCAAACCTGTCCGGTAAGATCTATCTCCACCGCCGAATTGATAGAAACCGCTCGGGGATTTTGCCGGATAACATTGGTGGCATTGACATAGCCGATATCCAGAAATTTTACGCGTGGATTGTCATCCACAAAATCATACAG
>CAZJLZ010000342.1:0-3871 GCA_964546775.1 uncultured Cryomorphaceae bacterium
TACATTTCGATGCCGCGCTCGTCGATACCGAGTTTGGCCGCTATTTCGGAAATATGTTCAAGTTTGGCGCTCTGTGCAATCTCGAGATCTGAAGGAACTTTACTCATTGTCTGCTATTCTAATAATTCGTGAATGCCCAAAGATAGCCAAAGTACGATGAGCGCCAAGAGTAGAGGACGGTATTGGTGGACGCCCGGTAGAAACGAGATATTAAATTCCCGGTCACCCCGGATCGCTGATTCTGATTCGCGAATTTCGGAAAAAGTACAATCTTTTTCGGTGAATGAACTCCCGTTAAAACCCATACATTTGAACCGCAAAAAATGATTCATGTCTGACATAGAAGAGCGACAGTTACACTTTACACGCGGCGAACTGACGGATAACGAGCTGCGGGATTTTTACCGAAAAATCATACTTCCACGGCTCATTGAAGATAAAATGCTGATTCTGCTTCGGCAGGGAAAAATTTCGAAATGGTTTTCCGGAATGGGACAGGAAGCGATTTCTGTCGGTGCTGCTTTGGTCATGAACGACGATGAATATATTCTGCCCATGCACCGAAACCTCGGAATGTTTACTACACGTAATGTTCCATTGGATCGATTGTTCGCACAGTTCCAGGGAAAAGCCGAAGGTTTTACGAACGGCCGCGACCGGTCTTTTCACTTCGGAAGCAAGGAACACAAACTGGTTGGGATGATTTCTCACCTCGGACCGCAACTGGGCGTGGCAGATGGAATTGCCCTGGCTGATAAACTTCGCGGTGAAGGAAAGGCAACGCTCGTTGTCACCGGTGACGGCGGAGCGAGCGAAGGAGATTTTCACGAGGCGCTCAATACTGCAGCGGTGTGGCAGTTACCCGTGATATTCCTGATTGAAAACAACGGCTATGGGTTGTCAACTCCCTCCGAAGAGCAGTTCCGCTGTAAACAATTCATCGACAAAGGAATTGGTTATGGGATGGAAACGCTTCAAATTCCGGGAAACAATTTGCTCGAAGTTTTTCGCGAAATGGATCGTGTTGCAAAAGACATTCGTCAAAATCCGCGACCTTTTATCGTTGAGTGCATGACATTTAGAATGCGTGGTCACGAAGAGGCTTCCGGTACAAAATATTATCCCGATGGAATTCAGGATCAGTGGGCGGTAAAAGATCCGGTGATCAACTACGAGAAGTTTTTGTTGAATGAAGGCGTCATTTCCGAAAAGGAAGTCGCAGATATCCGTAAGGAAGTAAAGGACGAGATCGAAGCTGCGCTGCAGAAAGCCTATGGCTATGCCGACATTCAGCCAGATGAAAAAAGAGAACTGAATGATGTTTACGCTCCGTTTGAATTTACCGCTGTGGATGCTTCCGGAAGCAAAACCAGTGAAAAGCGCTTGATCGACGCCGTTTCCGACGGAATGCGCCAGAGTATGGAGCGCCACGAAAACCTCATATTGATGGGGCAGGACATCGGAAAATACGGTGGTGTGTTCAAAGTTACCGAAGGTTTTGTAGAGCAATTCGGAGTGGAACGCGTGCGGAATACTCCACTTTGTGAATCAGCCATTCTCGGAGCCGGTATTGGCCTTTCTATTAAAGGAATGAAGGCGATGGTGGAAATGCAGTTCGCCGATTTTGTCAGCGAAGGAATGACGCAGATCTGCAACAACATGGCCAAATTGCATTATCGCTGGGGTCAAAATGCCGACGTGGTCGTGCGCATGCCCACCGGTGCCGGAGTCGCTGCCGGACCGTTTCATTCACAAAGCAACGAGGGTTGGTTTTTTCAGATTCCGGGATTGAAAATCGCTTACCCGGCTTTTCCTTACGATGCCAAAGGTTTATTGGCGACCGCTTTTGAAGATCCAAACCCGGTTTTGTTTTTCGAGCACAAGGCGCTTTATCGAAGCATCAAGCAGGATATTCCCGACGATTATTACAACATCCCTTTCGGGCAAGCTGCGACCATTCAAACCGGTGATGAAGTTTCGATCATCACTTACGGAATGGGTGTGCACTGGGCCATGAAGTGGATGGAAGAACATCCGGATGTATCGGTAGATCTTGTGGATTTACGCACATTGGCTCCGTTGGATACCGCCACCATTTATGCATCTGCCAAAAAAACCGGAAGGGTACTCGTGCTGCACGAAGACAATCTGACCGGCGGAATAGGCGGGGAGCTCACCGCCTTGATCCAGGAAAACTGTTTTGAATCGCTCGATGCGCCGGTAATGCGCTGCGCCAGTATGGATACGCCGGTACCTTTTGCTCCGAAACTGGAGCAGCAGTATCTGGCTTCGCAAATGCTTGATAGGGTGATTCGACGGTTGTTGGAGTATTGAAGTTAGTTCTACTCTATTTTCTCATTTTTCATTATGATTGGCGCAAGAGTCCGCTTGTGACCGTCTTTGGAAAAAAGGCTACATTGACGTTGTTATGATAGATTGAGCCTTAAGTATGAAAAGGAGGAAATAAATATTTTGATCAATGGCACAAGCGGATGCTGGCGCCAGAGGGGAAGTTTTATCTGAATATGGTAGATTATTGTGTTTAATAGTAGCTTCGAAATGAAGAACAGGGAAATAAAATCTAATAGAGGAATACATTCGAGTTCAATCATATTTGCCACTATCGTTGTATTTGTATATCTCGGATTGATGTGGTTAGTGGATATATATGCATTTGAGCTTCATAGAAACGCGCTGACATTAATTTTAAGAGAGGTAATATTTATTCCTGTTCATTTGGGTACGATACTTTACGCTCTTGTAGTTGGTGTATTCGGTTTGAATGAGGAGGTTGAAATGTTATTTTATTTAATCCTTTTTTTTGAAGGAATCTGTGTGTGGTATTTACTGTTTATATTTTTCAAAAAGAGATTCATAAAAAGAAAAGGTCTTGATAAAATAGAGGACTAAGATTAAGCACCCCACTCTGGCGCCTCCGCTTGTGCTTTTGAAGTCTGATTTAACACAAATTTGAAAATCATAACTCCTCTGTGTCCGACATTTCCGTAACTTTAGAATAGCCTGTAATTTTGTAAGCGTTATTGTGAAGAATCAGGTGTTAACGCAATTGTAACTTTAAATTAAAAGCTATGAGCACGCAACCAGGTGGCAACGGAGACAAGCAAAAAAGAGACGACGAGAAAGAAGAGAAGGAAGAGAAAAAACACCGCAACGAGAGAATCGATGAAGGGATCGATGAGTCTTTTCCGGCCAGTGATCCTCCTTCAACTTCTCAGCCGGGAAGCAATCGTTAAGCGATTGTTTTATTGATCTTTCAACTGCTCAATCCGTTTTCCGGAGAACAATTCATATCCCCGATAAGAACAGTCAATCTGGCCGTTTTTAACCGGATATTTTTTCATGGGTTTGAGTCCGATTTGTTTCAGGGCCGCCATATTCCCGCTGATGATCCACGCTTTCCATCCCGCATAGGAATGTTTGAGACGTGTTCCAATTTCAGCGTACAATTGTTCGGTGTTGCCTTCTAAACGGTCGCCGTAGGGAGGATTCAGAAATAGAAAGCCTTCTTCTGCCGGTGGGGGAAAAGTCATGAAATCACCGGTGCGGAAATCTATACAGTCCCGAACCCAGGCCCGAACAGCGTGTTCCTTCGCCATCGATACAAATCCAAGATCCCGGTCAATTCCTACAATCGGAGCCGTTGGTTCTATCACGAGTGCTTCCAGTTTCTTTCGTTCAGCGTCGTATAAATCCTTGTCGAAATTCTTCCAGCTCATAAAGCCATATTTGTCCTGCAGCAATCCCGGAGCGCGGTTGGTCATTTTCAGCGCGGCTTCAATGGCCAAAGTTCCGGAACCGGTCATGCCATCCAGCAGGGTCGAATTTCCGTCCCATCCGGAAAGATCGATCA